>CAIJTL010000526.1 GCA_903823545.1 uncultured Planctomycetaceae bacterium | reverse complement strand
CTGAATCAAACGATGCCCAATGACATGGCCGACCGAGTCGCTCTGCTGCTGGACGATATGCGGGAATTTTTGACGCCGTTGCAGCGTTCGGGAGTGGTCGATCCGTTCGAGTTGAATCGAAACAAAATTCGCGCAGACCAACGGCTGGCGATTTTGAAATCCGGTGAGCATCGAGTTACCGAAGCGACGTCACGAGATGTGGCTGCGCCTTCCGATGTGCTGCTGACTGAGTTGCTCCGCGACGACGGCGGGTTAGGAAAGTCGTGGATTCAATTCCCGCGGTTGTCGGTCATTCGCAAGCCGCTCGAACGGTGGCTCGCTGCGAATCACCATTCGCTGGTGACGCTGCGATACGATCCGACCGTGACGCAAGCGGCGCGGCGTGAGGCCCGTCAGAAGGTTCCGCTCATCACGGACCCGTACAATCAAGGAGACGTTCTGGTCGCTCCGATGCAGGCGATCGACGAAACGACGCTCGACGTATTGCATGACGAATACGATCAAGTCGAGCGCGATGTGAAGTTTCACGACCGCGTCATTCGCCTCGCGACTGTGTTTCTGCTTGTCTTTGTGCTGACAGTGCTCAACGGTTACTACATCGTTCACAACGAACCCCGAATCACGCACAGTTTGCGAGCTTTGGGTATCTATCTTGGTGCGATTGTGTTGGCCGCCTTCCTCGGACGTATTTTGAGCTTTGATCCGTGGCGTGCCGAAATCATTCCGTTGATGGTCACGGTGATGATTCTGGCGATTGCTTACAACCAGGATTTGGCCACGCTTACCGCGTTCACGCTTAGTCTGCTGCTGACGCTTTCATCAGTGACTGATACCGGAGAATTCGTCGTCTTGATGAGCGTGGCGGCGACGGCGATCGTCCCGTTGACTCGCGTCTCGTCGCGATCGTCACTCATCAAAATAGGCTTTGTGTGCGGTGCGGTTTTCTTCCTGGTGACATGGGGAACCGCTGTGGTCAAAACCCATTCGCTCGAAGTGTTGTGGCACGATCACGCGTTGCTGTTACATAGCCTGCGCGGAGCTGGTTGGTGTTTGGCATCGGGATACATTGTCGCCGGGAGTTTGCCATTCATCGAAGCGACGTTTGGGATAGTCACCGACATCAGCCTGCTAGAACTCAGTCATGTGTCGCATCCATTGTTGCAGGAACTCGTGCGTCGAGCCCCCGGCACTTACAACCACTCGATCACCGTTGCCTCACTGGCGGAAGCGGCTGCCGAGAAGATCGACGCGAATGGACTGCTCGTTCGAGTTGGTGCGTACTTTCACGACATTGGCAAGATGCTCAAGCCGAGTTATTTCATTGAGAACATGAGCGAAGGGGCCGAAAGCAAACACGAACATCTCAATCCCGCGATGAGTACCCTCATCATCATCGGCCACGTCAAAGACGGTGCCGATCTCGCCGAGCAACACAATCTGCCGAAACCGATCATCGACTTCATCGAGCAGCATCACGGCACAACGTTGGTTCAATACTTTTATCACGCCGCAATTAAAGCCGCCGAATCACAAGATGACTCGAATGAAGTTGAAGAGTCGAACTTCCGTTATCCCGGCCCGAAACCACAAACTCGCGAAGCGGGAGTCTTAATGCTGGCCGACGCCGTCGAAAGCGCCAGCCGCACGCTCAGCGAACCGACTTCCAAACGAATCGAAAGCCTCGTGCGTGGCATCACGATGGACAAGCTCCTCGACGGCCAATTTGAAGAGAGCACGCTGACGCTCAGCGAACTCAACGTGATCCAAGACTCGCTGACAATGTCGCTGACCAGCATCTTCCACACGCGAATCAAATACCCGGATCAACGCTCAAGTTGAGAGAGGTGATATGCCGCGAGAGTCTGCTTGCCGATTCCGTATTCACAAGCAGCCAGCTTGCGGTTCATACGCTTCATTAACCTTCCGGCGTCTCCACGAAGCGATATCCGGTTCCTCGCACTGACAAAATATGCCTCGGTGCGGACGGGTTCGGCTCGATAAACTTTCGAAGCCGAAGCACAAAGTTATCAATCGTCCGTGTCGTAACGTTTGAATCGCGGCCCCAGACATCGTCGAGAATCTGAAACCGCGACAGGACCTTCCCTTCGTTCTCCAAAAAGTAACGGAGCAATTGCACTTCCATCGTGGTCAGGTCATGCGTCTCACCGTTGGCCGAAAGCTGAAAACGGCTGAAATCCACTTTGACATCGCCGAACTCACGTACCTCAGATTCGGGCTCGCGTGACGCGTGGGGTAAAGCGCTCGCGTCAATCGGATGCCGTTCAATCAGATTACGAACTCGGCTGAGCAATTCAGGAAGTGCGAACGGTTTGCTCATGAATTGGTCGCAGCCAGCATCGAAGCCAAGCGTTCGATCTTCACTCAACGTTCGAGCACTCAAGACGAGGATCGGGACTTGTTTGTCTGTCTTTCGAATCTCGCGACAGATGTCATAGCCACTCATTCCCGGCAACATCAGGTCTAAGAGGATGAGGTTGAATCGCGTCGTATTCCGAAACGCGTCGAGAGCGGACTGGCCATCTCCAGCAACGACCGCCTCAAAGCCTTCTTGCTCGAAATTGAATTTCAAGCCGAGTGCCAATGCGGTCTCGTCCTCCACGATCAGAATTCGCATTTCCGTCTCCCGAATGGTTTCAGTTTGAGACGATCCACAATCGAAGCATGAAATACAAGTCGATCCAATGCGTCACTGAAGTTTCCTTAAGTTAATCAGCGGCTACACTACGCCGCGAACGGATGACCGATCGATGACCGCTTAGGAAGGTAGACCGTCTTGACTGCCGCGACAGACACAACCAGCTCGACCGCCGCCCCGTTGGCACTTCTAGATTTGAATGGCACGCCCGTCGTTGACACGTTTGCCGAAGCGTTTGGGATCACAGGAACACGGCTCATTATCACCGCCGTCACTGAACGTTGGGCACAGACTGCCGCTCAAGAACTCTGCGGCTTTGCGACCAGCGTCATCGCCTGTGATTGTGAAGCGGCCATCGAAAAAAGCGTCTCACCGAGAGAGACTCCCGATGGTCGCCCCGGCATCAGCGTGTTGCTCTTCGCGTTCAGCCGCGATGCGTTGCAGAAAGCGGTCAGCGAGCGAGTTGGTCAATGCGTTCTGACGTGCCCGACAACAGCGTGCTATGACGGCTTGCCGGGGACACCACGCGACAAACAAATCGTCGTCGGTGGCCAATTGCGATTTTTCGGCGACGGCTTTCAGGCCTCAAAGAAACTGGGAACGCGGCGTTATTGGCGAGTCCCGGTCATGGACGGTGAGTTTGTTTGCGAAGACCGCATCGGCACAATCAAAGGTGTTGCTGGCGGTAACCTATTGATTTGCGCCGGTGATCAAGCTCAGGCGTTGCTCGCTGCCGATGTTGCCGCGAATGCAATTCGCGAATTACCCGATGTCGCATTGCCATTTCCTGGCGGCATCGTCCGTTCCGGCAGCAAAGTCGGTTCGCGTTACAAAAAACTGAAGGCAAGCACGAACGACGCTTATTGTCCAACCTTGATTGCGAGCACAAAAACTGAACTCCCCGCAGGTACGGGAGCCGTCTATGAATTGGTCATCG
>CAIJTL010000525.1 GCA_903823545.1 uncultured Planctomycetaceae bacterium | reverse complement strand
TGGACGATCGAATCGAAGCGGCATCGAGGTTATCTCATTGCGGCGGCTCTGAGTCCCGATGCGAAGCAAGTAGCAACCGGGGGACTCGACGGCATCATTCGCTTATGGGATGCCGAGACAGGGGCGTTTCAACGGGCGTTCGTGGGGCACGATAGCTACATCTATGACCTCGCTTGGTCGCCAGATGGCCGAACTCTGGCCGCAGCTGGTTCGTTTGATGCGCAAGCAAAGCTGTGGGATGTCCGCACGGGCTTGCTGTTGCAGGGAGTCAAGTTCGAAACGTGGGTCTCGAAAGTTGTGTGGTCGCCAGATGGCCGCATGTTATTGCTCTGCGGCGGCGAGAGCGGAAGTGCCAAGTTCTGGGACGTATCGCTGGCGGTCGAACGAGGGAAGATTGATCACGGTAAGCACATCTTGTCGGCGATCTGGTCTCCTGATGGTGAAACAGTGGCGTTCGTCGTGACTGGGCAGGCTGTTCAATTATTCGAAATGACTCCGTTCAAAGTCCGCAAGTCGTTCGGCGAACCGTCCGCCGAGACGGCGTACAGCGCAAGCTGGTCTCCCGATAGCAAACAGCTCGCCGTCGCGACAAACCTCGGCACAAAAATTTGGGACGTTGAGTCCGAGAAGATCACGCAAATGCTCGCTGGGCCGATGACCGTTGCCGCTTGGTCACCGAACGGCAAAGTGTTGGCGACTGCTTACAACGGCGGCGCGGTCCAAACCTGGAACACATCCAATTGGATGCCGCTGAAACCGCTGCCGATCGCCGGCACAGGGTTGATTTGGAGTCCCGATGACTCGCGTCTGTGTGCCTTCAATTCGGTCAATGTCCAACTTTGGGATGCGACATCCGAGAAAGCGTTACCACCGATTGACGCCACCGGTCCTGGTTCGCGAGCCATGTGGACCACCGGAAAAATCATGGCGTCAGGAGTTGGTACACAGGCCGTCTCATTGTGGGAAATCACGTCGGGCAAGCTGTTGCGAAAGCTCGAAGGTCACACCGCAGGCATCACGGCGATTGCTTGGGCTGCCAATGACAAAACGCTAGCCACAGCCAGTGCCGACAAAACCGTACGCGTTTGGGACACCGTCAAAGGGGAGCAACTGAAGAAGCTCGAAGGTCATACCGATGTCGTCTCCGCGTTGTCGTGGAATCCCAACAGCAAGCAACTTGCCAGCGGCAGCTACGATAAGACTGTCCGACTTTGGGACGTCGTGACAGGTAAGTCCACGAAGACTCTCGACAAACATCCGGCGGCCGTCACCGTCATGGATTGGAATGGAAAGATGCTGCTCGCGGGCGGCCCGACAAATATGGTCAGCGTCTGGAACACTACGACAGGGCAGCAAGTTCGTAAGGTTGAAGTCTCTGGTGCTGCGCAATCGCTCGCTTGGTCGCCGGACGGAAAAGTGCTCGCCGCCGGAGGTGTCGATGAGACCCTGCGCATTTTCAACCCGGCTAACGGACAAGTCCTTGCCACCCTGGCGCTCCCTGGTAGTCCCCCTTCAGTAACCGCATTAGCTTGGAGCACAAAAGGGGAAACGATCGCATCCGGTCGAGGTAATCACACGGCGCAGATTTGGAATCTGCAAACAGGCAAGACGATCCACAGCGTCGCAACGATGGCTCCCGTACAGGAAGTCATGTGGTCCGAGAGCAACCGAACGCTCGCCGTCGGAACGAGCGATCGCAGCGTCCGATTTTTCGACACGGCCACAGGCAAGATCCGCACGACGATGATCACCGACGCCGACCAAGTCCCCGCCGTCAGCGCCGAGGGCCATTACCGAGCGGTCCCAGACACCGATCCCGAATTGGTCTACGTCGTGCAAACCGAGAAAACCCAAGAGACCTACTCCCCCGCCGAGTTCGCCAAAAAGTTCCGCTGGAAGAACGCCCCGAAAGAAGTCCGACTCGGCGATTGATCAATCAATGCTGTTCTACGAATTGACCTCGCTGAACCCACACGTCGATTTGAGCCTGTGACTGAGTATTTATGAAATCTCAGAAATTTGCAGCAACTAGCAGGAATGAAATTCGATAACGGACGCGTTGCTTAAATAACGTGAGTCCGATTCCGTGGCGCGAGACAACATGCTTGTTGCTCGACGTCGAGTCTGAAGCGGTTCGGTGGTGTTGAACTCGTTTCCGAAGACGGCTGCGCAGACGCTTTGGCGAGGTCCGCTGAGAATTTTCAGAATTCTTGGCCGGTAATCACCGACACTGGTCATCTCCATTATTGAGCGGCTTTGTGCTGCGCGATCATCACGTCGACTGTGCTCGAGACCTTGAGTCGCGGTTGGCGTAACACGTTTTCGTTCTTGTTGTGTGTTGTCGTTTTTTTCTGCGATCGCGACAGGCGATTTCCGGGGAAAGCGATCGGTCGAGTTCTCAAACAAGTGCCCCCACCGAGCTTGTCTCGGTGGCTCGCTGGCTTTGGTACTACGGAACGACGTCGAACGAAACACCGAGCAGTGCAGAAGCCCGAATCCACCGAGTCGAGCTTGGCGGGGTTGGTGGACGTAGTTTGTTTGAGGTCGTGGGTGCTTGTTCGTTTTCAATCTGCGGAGGAAATCATGATGTCACGCGGGCCAACGGTGATCGCATCGGATCAAGGGACTGGGGAGAAAGGGACGGTTCTGAACGCGTCGGTACAGCCGCGATGTTTGGGACGATTTCAGCTTGAGCGACTGCTCGGACGAGGGCAGATGGGAGAGGCGTGGAAGGCGTATGACCCGACTCGCGAAGACTATGTTGTGGTCAAGATTTTGCCGTCCGAATTGCAGGGGAACGTGCGAGAATTGGATCGCGTAAAGCGATCGTTTCTGTGTATTCAGCGATTGCAGCATCAACACATTTGCCCGGTTTACGATCTCGGTGAAGACGCGGAGACTGGGCATTATCTGGTGATGAAGTTTCTGCCGTTCGGGACGTTGGACGATTACGTCGCGGAGTATTATCGGCAGTATGGCCCCTTGCCTGTGGAAGAGGCGGTGCGTGTTCTGCGACCGATCGCCGAAGCGCTGGATTACGCGCATTCGCAAGCGGTCGTACATCGCGATCTGAAGCCGGCGAACATTTTGGTGTCGGGCGACGGTGATGACGCGCAGTTGATCGACTTTGGTTTGGCCGCCGAGATTCGGACCAGTTTGACTCGCACCACACGGACGGTTTTGGAAAGTCCGGGAACGTTGGCCTACATGGCCCCCGAACAATGGCGTGGGCGACAAGTCGATGGTCGAGCGGATCAGTACGCGTTCGCGGTTTTGATTTATGAATTGCTCGCGGGACGCCTGCCGTTCGAGTCTGCTGAGACGGCCATTCTTCGACAATGCGTGTTGGAAGAGTCGGTCGAAGCGATTCCGGGGTTGCCGTTATCGGTCAACACGGCATTGGCGCGAGGCTTAGCGAAGCAACCCGATGACCGTTTTCCATCGTGTGTCGCATTATTGGAGGCGATGCAAAATGAGCGCACGGGACTTGCCTCACCGTTGGGTTCGGCGAAGCCACTGCCAGAGGTCTTGGCGATTGCCGACCCTGTCGTTCGCGTGCGTGCGGCCAGCGAATTGCTGACCGTATTGCTGCGAGCCTTGATGCCGTCCATGACATCCGGGGTTGATCTACGAACGCTCGACACGCTGTTACCGAGAGTGTTGGACTCAGACGCTCAGCAGTCTTTCTTTCTTACGGTAACGCACCTCGAATTGCTCAACGGACTGGAAGTTTGGCAGACGCTCAATCAATCCGATTCCGCGACAGTGTTACCTGATGCCGAAACGCTGTCGCGATTGCAGTCGGCTTGGACGCGTGCGATTAACGATCTGTTGCCACACGCACCGGTGGCTCTTTCGAGCGCCGCAGGAAATTCGGTTCACGCGCAGTTCCCAATGTCGGAAGCGGTCGCTGTTTTGACGCAACGAGTCAAAACTTTTGCGAAGGTGAAGTACTCACACTGGCAACACTTGCCGCAGCCAGAACGATGGCGACAAGCGGCGATCGCTGCCGTTGCCATTCTGTGTTTGGGGTGGGGCCTGCCAGCGACTTACTCGTGGTTGTCTCCAGAACGAGCGGCACACACAGCTCGAATCGCGGCGGAGAAGGAGCGAACGTCAGCGCTACAAGCGGCCGCTGACAGGAAGGCGAACACGTTGTTTCAGCCGGCAGAGACGGAATTTCAAACGCAGGGCGTTCGACAGTACGACGCTCATGATTATCGAGCGGCTCGGGCTGCGTTTGAGCGATCTCAGGACGGCTTTCGCAAAGCACGGACGCTCGCCGAGCAAATGACGACCAGCGAGAAAGCGCGAAGTGAGGCACAAGCGAGTCACTCCGCTGCGGGACAAGTTCTGGCCTCGACACGATGTCCCGATAAGTGGCGCGAAGCGACACAGTTGCTGGAGTCTGCCGATCAGCGTTTCACCGCCGCGCTCTATCCGGAAGCGGAGAAAGAATTTCGTCAGGCTCAGACATTATTCGAGTCACTTAAAACGGAGGCTCGTCAACTAGGTGCCGCCGAAGATGATGCAACGAAAGCGCTCACAGCAGCGAAGGACTCGTCACGTGAAGCCGAACAGGCACAAGCGGCAAAGCTCTGTCCGACCTCTTGGAACAATGGACAAGCCAAGCTGACGGGTGCCAGCCAGAGCTTTGCCGCGAAGAAATTTCAATTGGCCTATCAACAAGCGAACGAAGCAAAGGCGTTGCTTCAGGGAGCGGCACGCGATTCCCATAACCTCGCCCGTGTTCGCACTGATGCAGAGGAAGCTCGCACGGTTGCTGGTAAGAAAAAGGCCGACGCAGAAAACGCGAAAGCCAGCCTCACCTTGACTGACGAATCCGACATGCGACTGTTTGATGACAAACAGTTTGCAAGTGCGAATGCTCAACTCACTCAAGCGGAGTCTGCTTGGAATCGCCAAGACTACTCTGCGGCTCGCGATGGCTTTCGTGCGGCTGAGGCGAGTTTCCAAAAGGTGATTGCACAAGCCGACCAGTTGCGTCCGCGAACCGAAGCGGTCGCTGCGAAGAAAGCTGCCGAAACCGTTCGTGATGCGGCGACCAAAGGAAGCGCTGACAAGCTCGCTCAAGTGCGGCAATGGCAGGAAGGGCAAGTTGCCTGGAAAGAAGCCGAGAATGCATTTGAGGCGAAAGAGTTTGTGGTTGCGAAACAACATTTCGAGCGTTCTGCCTCACTTTGCCAAGAAGCGTCGGTGCTGGTGAATCTGCTGCAAGAGATTGATCAAGCTCAGACTGAGATTGAACGACTCGGCGTGCCTGAGCCGTTTCTCAATCAACACGGCGGTGAGATTTGGAGCGAGTTGAAAAAGCTGATCGCCGTCGTCCGCACGACATCTGAATTTGCAGAACAACAAAAAGCAGCCGAGCAAGTTCGACGGCTGCTACCGAAGGCGTTGAACGTTGGCCGGGTCATCAGTTTGTTCAAAGACAAGAAGCACGAAGAGGCACTCGACCTGCTGCTGACGAGTTGGCCGGACGAGAGCGATCCGAATCGTCGCGCTTTGTTCAACTCGTGTGCGGCGTTCGTGCCGCAGTGGTGGTGGTCGCAGGTGGAAAAGCTCGCTGCAGATGCCAAAGGACGAGATGAGCAATTTCATGTTGCCATCACACGAGCCTTGGCGGCGGCTGATGTTGGTCACGAGTCGTATTCAGGCTCACTTAAATTGGCTTATGAACTAGCAGAGCAAATCACGAACGACTCCGAGTTCAAGTTCGACGGCCTGATGTCGCTGGCAAACGCTCAAAAGATCATTGGAGATCGAGCAGGATTAAAACGGACTCTGAAGCAGGCCGAACAAACGGTAGATCTACTGGAAATACAGCCTCGACAATTGGCCGGATGGGATTACCGCGAGTTGGTCTCCGCCAAGTCACTGGGATTTGCACAAATCGCGGGCCTATATCGATGGCTGGAAGACGACGCGAAGGCGGGGAATTATGAACTCTACGCTCATCAACTGCTTAATACGAATTACAGCAAGCCGAACTTCTACATGAATCATGCGAATGAGCATTTCAGGTTGTATCTGATGACGGATGGTGCGGCTTTGCCTAAGCGAAACTCACGTCCGGAGGAACTCCGATTGGCAGAGTTTCGACTCTATCAAGCACAGTATCATCGAGATGACCAGATCGCCTCATACCGGAATGCCAGTGCTCTGCTGGCTCGGCAAGCAGCGGATGTTGGACTGCGAAGCGTATACGTCACCGCCAAATCGTCTGCTGAGAACTTGAATCGGGCCGCCAATCAAGAGTCTGTCGTGTTGTTGTTCTTTCGGGTGCATTTGGCCGATGCGGCATTGCGAATGAATGACCTAGATGACGCGAAGACGTTGGTCTCGCAGGTCGAGCAAGCTGCTCGGAATTCCTTCAAGCAGCAAACTCAATTGCTGCCGTATGTCGCTCAGGCAGCACGGATTTCTCAAGCCATTCTGGCCGAGATCCACGCCACAAGAGGAACGGCCGATGAAGCGATGCGAGCCTTGGACACTGTCGAATGCCGTCCGGAGACGACGGTTAACAATCACTTCTGGCCCGTGCATCGGGGCTTGGTGTCGCACTGCAAAGTATCGGCACTATTGGCTGCTCGCGACGAGGCCGATCTGTCAGAGCTGTATGACAGGGCGAAGAAGCGGCCCACGGTCGCGACTCGTGTGGCGGCCTTGGTGGGACTCGCTCAAGCGATGGAGAAACGGACGACTCCATCAGCGAGTCCAGCCCGGTTGAAATTGGTTTCCTACAACGAGTCAACAACATTGAAGAAGTTGAAAGAGACTATCCAAGAAGAAGAGCCGGTGGGTGTGAAACTGTCGCCGAACGCCATCGCCAATGATCACTTTCGGGAAGCAGAGGTCGCTTCTCAGCAACAGAATTGGCAAAAGGCTCACGACAAATGTGGCTTGGCATTGCAGCTCGTTCCAAACTTCAAGGCGGCTTTGAAGCTGCGAGCGGAATGTCACTGGAAGATGGGCAAAGTCACTTCGGCCATGCGTGACGCGAAGGCGGCTGGCTGGATTCCCCGCGTGCATTTGATCAAAGAAGCGACGCTCAAGAGTGACACGACGATCATTGCAAAAGTTCCTCGTGGGAAGTGGGTCGAAATCACTGACATCGAAGATTCCTGGCTGCGAGTGGTGCGCTACCTTGATGCAAACGGCGACGTTCAAGAACCGCCGCACGCTTGGGTGCAATCTGATGAACTTTTCACCACAAAGCCGGATCTCGCCGACGATCACGCTAAGGCTGGTGCGAACACTGGGTCCGATATGCGTGAGGCTCCGCAGCCTTCCGGCAGCAGCGCTCAAGAGAAACTGGAACGATACCAGGAAGCGAAACCGTACTTGGACCGTTTTGTTCCGGGCAACTATCGCCGATTTATCCCATAACTCTTGGATTCCCTCCTTCTTTTGGAGCTATGTTATGCAACGACAACCAACGTCCCTTGTTCCTGAACCATTACCAGTGCTGCTTCAGCCTGCTGACATCAGAGTCGATTGGCGAGACTCAACTCAGAGTAACCTCACTTCATCCAAAGATCAGCAACGGTCCGATCGAGAACTCAACGCGGCGAAACCGTGGTGGATTGATGTGGCGAAATTCGCCGGGACAATCGCGATTGGAGCCGCTATGTTTCTGGCATTCGCTCGCAGTCCGATTCCGTCTGGTGATGAGACGGTTTATCCCAACTGGCGTCAGCATGTGGAACCACTCAATGAGCGGTTTCGTAACACGGGTGAGTCCGTCGTGAAGCAGGTCAGTCGCGGCGGCTCCGTGTTGTTCGGAACTCAATTGGCGTTGAGCGAACTGGACCGCGACGACGCGACGACTGCAGCAGTGCAAGCGGCACTCGCGAAAGGTGATGTCGCGCAAGCGGAAGCCGCGCTGCAAGCGGCTCAGCAAATTCCGGAGTTGAGCACTTCGCAGAAGAGCGCATCGGAACCGCAAACCGATTCGCACAAACCTGAGACCGCTGCGGTGCCGTTACTCAAACCGACGCTCACCGAAGGCATGAAGTTGGCGGTGCTGACTGGTGACGCGAAGTTTCATCATTTGTTTCTGTTCGATTGCTGCGACGAAGACGGCGACATGATTGAAGTCCTCGTGAATGGCGAACGCTTCGCGATCGTCCCGATCACGCACAGTGGTGCAACGATCTCGGTTCCCGTGTCAGCATCGCAAGCGACGTCATTATCGATTCGCGGTCTGCACGACGGCGGTGGCGGAGTCACCGTCGGTTGTATGAGCAGTTCCGGCACGACGTACCTGAGAAGAATGTCCGTTGGTGAAACCCAAGCGGTGGATTTGGTCCGCCAATAACTTCCCGACGTGGGGAGTTGCTCCGCAACTCCCCACCGAGTCGCGGAGCGACTCGGCCACATGTTTGACCAAGTTCAAAATCCCAAAGGCCATGAATCAGAGAAGAGGAACTCGACTATGTACGAAGACAATTCGATGGAACGTGAACCAGAGCCGTCGCCTTCAGTATTCAACATCAAGATGGTGGCTTTCGTCGCCCTCGGTGCTGCGGGATTGATGTTGCTGAATGGAGTCGGCTCAACCTCTGGTCCCGCCGCCACTGGAGCTGGCTGTGCGCCGATCAGCTTACCGGGACTTTCCGCTCCTAGCTTGCCTGGCATGAGCCAATCACCAATCAGCTTGCCTGTGAAAACAGGGCAACTCTTAGACAGAGGTGTGAGCACGGCTGACAAAGCGTTGGACGTGATCGACACGGGGATCAACGTGACGAAGTCCGCTGCGACAGCGATTGGTTCGCTGCTGACACCTGATCCGAGCAAAGCTGGAGCAACGAATTCAGCGGCCGTGCCGAACTCGCAACCGACAGACACGAATTCCACTGCGACACCGACTCAATCGGGAGTGAAGCAACCATGACACAACCATCGCTTGGTCCGATGCCGCAATTGTCTCCGCGACAAGAGTCACAGACTCAAACCACCGCCGGTGTCTCACGTGAAACGAGCACTCTCACGCCGACGCTGTTTAGTCAGTTCACCGAACTATGGCAGCGCATCGGGTTGTTTCGCGATGTGTTGGCGGTCGCGGTCGCGGGGACTTTGGCGCTGATCATCACGCTCTCTCACAGCAACAAGTCCAACACCTCCGACCAATCGTCACCAAGCATCGAACAACTTTGGAAAGCCCCGCTGCAAGTTCTCCAGCGGATGTCGCCCCCAAACTAGATCAGCATCAGTGAAAGTCACTCCCATGAAACCGCCCACTGCTTCCGTCGTGCTCAAGCAAATGACGACGTTTTACTCGTTGCTGGCAATCGCGGCGGGGGCGTTTGTGCTCGTGCATTTGTTGCCCAAGCCGGCGGCGGCTCGCGATCCGTTGCGGCTGACCTACACGATCGGATTCTTCGCTTCGGCAGTCATGATGTGTTGGTGTCTGACGGATCCGCGATCGCGTTATTTACACGCGCTCTATGCTTGGCGATTTGAAGATGGACCGCAGTCGTTGGACCGCTGCTGGCGACGTTACCTGCACGCGACGGATCGTTTGGCGTACTTCCTGGCGTATCCGGCGGCAGCATTCATGGGCAGCACCGGCCTGTTTGTTCTGAGCCAGTGGTTTTATGGACTAACCGCGATGTTGGGACTCGCTCGCTGGGTCTGGTGGCTGTCGGCGATTGCGTTGGTGTTCTTTCCGATGGTCGGCAGTCCGGTCATCGCCGAAGTCTTTCAACGACGACGGCAGTTGTTTGAACAGATTTCGCTGACGACTTGGTTTCGTCCCCGGACATTGAACGAACTCTCATTGAAACGTCCCGGCATTCATCGCGAGCCGGTCGTGCGAGTAACGGGCGACCTCAGTTTTCGAGCCGGTGGCTCCGCTTGGACGTGGGAAGATTTCACGAAGAACAGCATCGTCTTCGGGCAGTCAGGTAGTGGCAAAACAGCTTGCGTACTCAACGCACTGCTCGACGGTTTGCTGAGCTCCGCTCAAGGACGTGGCGAGCGGCCGGCTGGATTGATTCTCGATCCGAAAGGAGATTTCCGTGGGAAGCTACAACGGCTCTGTGCTCGACTGGGCCGAGAGAACGATCTGCTAGTTTTGTCTCCACAGACACCGCATCGCAGCATTCGTTGGAATCCGTTCGACTCGGCCGACGACGAACTGGAACTCGCCGCGCGGTTCGCAGCGACGCTCGAAGCGCTGGGCATGAAAAACGATGACACCTCGTATTGGGTGGACTCGGCAAAGAAATTCATCCGGCACGCGATTGCCTTGATTCGACTGACGAACCCGCGCGGGATGCCTCCCAGCTTTCAACAGATTGCCGAGTTGGCGGTCAACTTCGAGAACATCGTCGCACGCACCGACCGCCTGGATGTCACTCGCGCCGATTGCGACGGCTGTTTGAATTACTTCGCCAACGAATGGTGCGACCTCGCGGCAGAAACGCGTACCAGCGTGCAGTCGTATCTGACCAACATGCTCGACCCGTTTCAGATGGAACCGTATGCGACGATGTTTTCAGGACACTCGACGATGCGGCTGGCAGATATGCTCGACAGCGGCAAGATTTTGTATGTCGACATGCCGATCGCCGACAAAGAATTGATGGCTCGCACGGTAGGCACATTCATCAAGCTGGAATACTTCCGCGAGGTGTTGCGTCGTCCTGACAAGCCACGTCCCAGCTTCTTTTTGTGCGATGAATTCCAATCGTTCTTCACGACCGCTCAGGGAAAAGGGGACGCGGACTTCTTCGAGCGATCTCGACAAAGCCTGCACGCGAACATCATCGCCACACAAAACCTCCCTGCGTTGCTGAAGGCGTCGCCGAAAAAAGAAACCGTCCAAAACCTGTTGGGCAATTGCGCGGTGAAGCTGTTCCTTCGCAACACCGATCACGAAACGAACGAGTACGCCTCGAAACTGTTTGGTCAGCAATTGGTGACTATGAGCGGTGGTGGAGCCGCTGGTTCGGGACAAGGCTTTCTAAAAAATCAGTTCTCGGTCTTCGGCGGCGCGATGACCGCCAGCGAGAGCGAGCAATATGACAGTGTTATCCGCCCAGAACGTTTCACCGAGCTAGCAATCCCCGCACGCGGCTCGGCGGTCGATTACTGCGAAGTCATTCCACATCACGCCGCTCGATCTGAACTGGAACGAGCACCACGCAAGCAACGCTGGCGACTGCACCTGCTCGACGCCGTGGAGCCAAAACCAATCGAGCCGCTGGAGTTGGTCCCGGCGTTTGCGACGTAGCTGTATCAGGTTTTGATTGTGAAGTAGCCACGCTCGCCAAGAGCTTGGGGGAAGTTTCTCGTTTAACCCCAACGCCAACCGCGTGGGCGCAACTTGGAATAACGACTGACGTTCGCCCGCACGCCGATGGCGTGGCGGTTAAACAGTTTCCTCGGAGGTTCCCATGTTTCGATTGCTGACATTCCCCTTCCGGCTTCCCGGAGTGACTCAAATCATCGTCTTGCTGTTTGTCTGGTATCTGTTCGTCGGGCCGTTGTTGAACAACACCTACAACCGCCTCGTCGCTTACTACTGGTGGATGCAGCCGTGGTAGAGCCTTTGTCCGAAACATGTATGTTTTGTTGCGCGTCTTGTGGGCGAGTTGCTCCGCGACTCGGCCACATTGATTGCGGCTTCGCCGCATTAGGTCATCGGGCAAATCGTTTTCAACCGCACGCCAACTCGATTCAAGGTGCGATCATGTCTGCCATCGACCATTCCCTCGACACACTCCCGGCGAACGACGCTTGGCGGCGTCGCATGTTGCGGCGCTCACTCGGACGTGTTGCTCCCTCGGAGACACCGCAAGCGATTATCGTCGCTGGCCCGCCTGGTTCTGGCAAAACAACTGTGATCGACGAAGTCTGCCGCTGGTTCGCTGACTTTGGCCAATGCGCGGTCATCGACTCACGAGAACTCGCACTACAGCATCCCGACGTCGCACAGTGGCTCAGCGAACCAGAGACAGAACTGTTTGAGTCCGAGCTGATCTCCGCGGCAAACCAATTGGCAGACGAACTGATCGACACGGCGAGCAGCTTGCGATTGCCGCTCGTTATCGAGACTCGCTGCGACAACGTCACCGCAGTTCTGTCACAGGCTCGCCGATTGCGCGAGGCTGGATACGCGACGGAAGTCATCGCCTTGATGGTCTCTCTCGACGAGTGCCGACAAGCGCTGCGTGAACGCGCCGAGTTCTGGCAACAGGACATTGGCCAAACACCTTTTGAGTCGGCAATCTCTGTCGAAGAATCTCAACAACAGTTCGACCGACTTTTGGCCGCGCTGACTGACGATCGGACGGTCGTGGCGATTCACCGAATTGATCGCCGAGGGCAGCCACCGAATCAGACTCGCGTCGTCAACAACGCTATCGTCAACAGCGACGGTGTCATGAACTCAGTCGCTCCACAGACGGTTGAAACATCAGACGGTCGCAAAGTCCGTATTGGGCAATTCACTGCTAGCGGAGCGACGTCGATTGTTCCGCCAAAAGTCGAATCCAACACACTCGCAGCAACTGTGAATGCAACAAACGGCAGCACGCGAACGGTACGTCTGGGAAAGTTCGCAACCGGCTCGCCGATTGAAGTGACTGCGGGCGAAGGGCCTGCGAGCGGAACTGCGCCATCGTGGTCGATCGCGAAACCAATCGTCTCGAAGAACTCGGCAAGATCGTCTGTCGAACTGACACCGATGACCGCGCAAGTTGTGGTCGATTCATCCGGCACAGTGGATATCGCTGTCGAGCGACGACGTCGTCTGCAAATGAAGCTCCGCAGTCGAGCGGGACTCTGTGAAACCGAATAACCCTCAACTCTTCGTTAAAGGAATTCTTCATGACTGCTTCCGAAAACACTTCGAAGTTAGTGACCAGCGAATTCAAAGGCCTCGTCCAGCAACGAGACGAGGCTCTTCGCGATTACCTGCAAAGCCATTATCTCGCGGAACGAAATCGAGCAGAAGCTGAGCGTTTCCGCGAACTTGCCAAGCAAGCGAAAACGAGCGGGAACACCGGCAAGGCTGATCAACTCACGCAAGACGCGCAAAAACAGGAAGCCCTTCAGCAGCAGGCCGAGTCAAAGCAACGCGAGCATCAGGCAACATACGAAGCCAAGGAAAGGAGTGTGACGGTGGCGATCGGAAATGACCCACAACGAGCCAAGTTCTCGAACCGTCAGCGAGCGGACGCTTACCTCGATACTCTCGGAGTGACGAAGACCGATCACACTCGACAGTCCATGCAAACGATTCATGACTATTGCCACAGAAACTTTTCGGATCAGTCGCCCGTGACGCAGGCCCATCGAATCGGAAATGCGACCGACCTTTCTGATCCACAGGGAGCACGGATCGAAAAGAGTGAGACCGAACGTTTTGCCTATCGCTACCAGACTCCTGGCGATCGAAAAGCCGTAGTCGCCTTCATGTCCGAAAATGGCGTCCCACAAGATCGGTTGGGAATCGTACATCTCGATGAACGCCATCGCGACAAGTTCTTGATTCCCGCACAGACGGAGGTGCTGGTTACGAAAACCAAAACGGTCAAAGACACCCGGAGCTATCGCGATTCTGCGAAGCCGTTCCGCGAGCCACACGTTGATGCTCGCGGTGGAGGAAATCAAATCATCGCTCCTCGAAACCGAGTCTTCAGCGAACATCAGTTGCGACCGGCTGTGACCAAAAACTCCAAGCCGTTGGAAACCAAACTGGCGGAATTGGAACGTCACCAAAACGCGAAACCGAATCCCACATCGGAAGTGAATCGACGTGGCCAATCAGTGGCGAATCACACACTGAAACCAACCACGACCGAATTGCCTCGTGCGGTAAGCCAGTCGTCAACAACGACCGCTCCCAAGGTGACTGCTGCCGCACCAACGCGAGTCGCGACTCCAACAAAGCAGCGATAGCCGGGATTATTGATGTCCATACTCTCGCATGGTCACACTCTCCCACAGAGGCAAGCTCGCTGGGGACTGAAATAGGATCAAACTCATGTCGGAATCATTGATCGAACACCTCTCGCGATGCCTCGAAATGGAATCGAATTCGCGACGAGCGACGGCTCGTGAGCGTGAAATGTGGCTTTGCCAGTTAAGCATTGTGGACGCATTACGGAGCGGTGGTTTTTTGAGCGAAGTAGAACTGACCTCGCTCACGAAGAAGGCGGCAGATTTAGAATTCCTGCTGGGGATGGGCTAACGCATCATGAAATCCTTTCCTGCCTTGGTGAACCTCTCAGATGCTTCACGGCACGAACTCGCGGACCTTGAATGCTGTCTTATCGGACGATCGGCGGACGCCAATGTTTGTTTGGTTGATGCGGAATGTTCTCGCTTTCATGCGCGAGTTGTGCGGGAGTCGGGGCGTTGGTTTGTCGAATCGCTTGCGCCTCGTAATCCGACGTTGTGTGATGGGCGAGTGATTCAAAGTCGAGTTCCGATTCGACATGGCGCGGTTTTGGAATTTGGCAGCAGCCGATTTCGGTTTGAAGAACACTCCGAGGAAATGGATCGTGATGCAGACATCAACGACGGAAGGGCGAAGCTGGCTAACGTCAGTGAGGCTGAGGCCGCGATGTCAGCGGGAACTCCCACGAAGTCATCGCGACGCAGTGGGGCGCACGTTTTGTTGACGGCTCCGGTGGCATTGCCAGATGGGATGGCGGTGTCGATTGGTCGTTCATCGGAACACTGTGCGATCACGTTGCCGCATCCGACGATTTCCGAGCGGCATTTGCGAGTGACTCGGCGCGGGACGACGCTGACGGTCAAAGACCTCAGCAGCTTGCTGGGCACGTTTGTGAATTCACATCGGCTATGTGGCGAGGCAATCGCACGCCCCGGCGATCGCTTGGACGTCGGGCCTTACACGCTGTTGTTTGATGGCCAATCGCTGATTCCGGCGTCGCGGCAGAACAACGTCGAGTTGAAAGCGATCGGACTCCGGCACACGGTGGCCAGTCGAGAAAACACGGCTGGCCTCACCCTGCTGCACGATGTGTCGCTCGCGATTCGACCGGGTGAGTTTGTCACACTCATCGGGCCGAGCGGTTCGGGGAAGTCTACGTTGTTGTCGATCATGAGTGGGCGACAGCGTCCGACAGAAGGACGAGTCTTGCTGAACGATCGGGATTTTCACGCCGACTTCGAGGCACTCAAGGAAGATGCCGCCGTTGTGCCGCAGCGAGATTTGCTGCACGAGACACTGACCGTCGAACAATCGCTCCGCTTCACGGCTCGATTGCGCCTTTCGACCGACACCGACGAAGAAAGTCTGCAAGCGAGAATCAATGACGTGCTGGAGACCGTGCAGTTGCGGGAACATCGCCAGAAGCAAATTCGGTTGCTCAGCGGCGGGCAGATTAAGCGAGTCAGCCTGGCTCAGGAAATCATCGCACAGCCCAGCTTGTTGTTTTTGGACGAAGTGACTTCGGGACTCGATGAAGAGACCGATCGCGACATGATGAAACTGTTCCGCCAACTGGCTGATACCGGGAAGACGATCGTCTGTGTGACACACAACCTGGGTCATGTTGAGGAGTGCTGCCACTTGGTGGTGATACTCGCACCGGGCGGGAGCATGGCATTCGTCGGTACTCCGATCGAAGCGAGGGAGTACTTCGGCGTGCAGCAGCTCGGAGAGATTTACGAACGACTGACGGCGAAGTCGCCGCTGACTTCGTCCCATATCAATTCATCTCACATCGAAATGAATTGGACTCAACGCTATTTGTCGAGTCCGCTGGCACGCCGCTATCTCCAAGATCGAATGCCCGCGTTGACGACAGGAACCGCGACCGAATCATCGCCGGAAGGTCTCGAAGCACTCGGCGCGGCTGCTCGACGAGTCAGTTGGTCGGTGGCAACTTTCGACGTGTCACGATTCACGAATCAGTTTTCCGTCTTGTGGCAGCGCTATCTGACGCTCTTTGTGAATGATCGGCAGCGCCGTCTGCATGACGGCGCTGCAGTGTGTGTTGATCGCCGTGTTGCTCGTCGGAGTCTTTCCAGATTTTGAAGCGGCAACCAGTCCCGTTGAACGCGCTCAGCAGGCTGTCAAAGTGTTGTTTGTGTTGGGCCTCAGTTGTCTGTGGTTTGGCTGCAATAACGCCTCGAAGGAGTTGGTTCGCGAGCGTGCGTTGATCGCGCGCGAACGGAACGTGAACTTGCAGTTCGCCGCATACTTGGCCGCCAAGCTGGTGTTGCTGTCGGGGATCAGCGTCCTCCAAGGAACGGTATTGTTTGCGGTCACCGATTATTTTTTGAATCTTCCCGGTGGTTGGCTTTCAACGTGGCTGGTCCTGAGTGCCACCGCCATCGCAGGAGTGACGTTGGGATTGTTGATCTCGGCAATCTCAGACACCTCGGAGGGTGCGGTTACGACGGTTCCGATCGTCTTGGTACCGCAGATTATCTTGAGTGGCTTCCTCACGCCGTTAGTCGGCTGGTGGGAAATGCTGGGGCAGAGTGCGATCACGCATTACTGGGGATACCGCGCGTTGGCTGCGGGACTGCCAGAGAATCTGGCGCAAGTGGTCGGTAGTCGCGATTGGTCGTGGACAACAGCGATGTGTGGGATCGGAGTTCAGGCGGCGTTGTGTTTGCTGGCGATTTTCGCGGGCCAGTCGCAGACGCAAGAACGCATCGCCTGGAAGTGGCTCATTCGGCTCTTCAGCATTCGCTCGTCAGGAGTCGCTCAACCATGCGTCAACATCCCTTGCTGATGTGGTTGTTGCAAGCGGCCATGTTCTTCTTTCTGTTGAAGCTGGTCGCTGGCCTGCCGGGCGGAGTGGTCATTGTGACGCTGCTCGTGGTCGTCGCGATTATGGTCGCGGTGATCCTGTGGATGCTGAAGTACCGTCGCGCAACTGCGGCAGGTCTCTATCAGACAACTGTCGGTCGCTGGATTGTCGGAACCGTCTGTCGCTTGAGTCAGCAACAGCCGCCCGTCGATCTCGTCAGTGCAGAAGAGGTCACACAATCGCTGGCGCTGAGCACGACGAATGATTTCGCTCAAGCGACGCGGTTACTCATGTCGAGTGTTTATGGCCATGACCAGGCCATTAGCGATCTGATGCTGCATCTTCAGAAATCGGTGTTGTTGCGACAGAGCCAGACGGCGGTCACTCGTAATCTTCCCGTTGGGATTCACGTTTTGGCGGGACCATCGGGGTTCGGCAAGCGGACGCTCTCGCTTCGATTGGGGCAAGTGCTCCATGTTCGACCGAGCATTCAGTATTACGACTTGGCGGATCTGCAAGACGTCGCCCCAGCGTGGTCCGCATTGTTTGGTGACGCTTCACGCCCCGGTCAGTTGAGCGGTGCGATCAGCGATCGACCGTTTCAAACAGTGATTTTCGATAATCTCAATCGCGCGTCAGCCCCATTTCTAGAACGGCTCGCGAAGGTACTGGCCGCCGGACGCGCGGCCGATGGTCAAACCGGTCGCGCGATCAGCTTTGAGCATTGCTTGTTTGTGTTTTTGTGGCACGGCTCACTGGCAGGGATGTCGTCACCAATCGGTGATCACGGAGCGAATCCCTCTTTGACAGACACCTTGTTGACCGAACGCGGCGTGCCTGTCGAGTTCGTCCGACATGTGCAACAACTCGTGACGATGCCGATTCCCAGTCGACTCGATCAAGCCAAAGTGATCGCCTCGTTGATGCGGCGCGAGTGCCAGAAGTTTGAAGTGGAGTTGAGTTACGTGGCTCCCGAAATCTTGGTTCACGAATTGCAATCGGTCGCTGACGAGCATGGTT
>CAIJTL010000524.1 GCA_903823545.1 uncultured Planctomycetaceae bacterium | reverse complement strand
CGGTGGCAATGGCGATGACGTCGCTCGTGGCCAAGCGGGGAACGACACGCTGTTGGGAAGCGATGGCTTCGACACGCTCGACGGCGGTGCGGGTAACGACGTAGTTTCGAGCGGCGGCAGCGCGGTTCCGATTATCGTCTCCATCAGCAATGCGATCGTGAATGAAGGCAACGCCGGAACGACGAACGCGGTCTTTACCGTGACGCTCTCTTCCGCATCGACGGGAACCACAACCGTGGACTTCGCCACGGTCGATGGTTCGGCAACCTCTGGCACCGATTTCAATTTCCAATCGGGGAAACTGACGTTCGCTCCAGGGGTTCTCTCTCAAACCATCACAGTCGCCGTCAACGGCGACACCGCCGATGAGGCCAACGAAGACTTCACCGTGGAACTGACCACCGCCGTTGATGCTTCCATCAACGACAGCATGGGAATGGGAACGATCGTGGACGACGACGCCCCCACGAATATCATCGCCTCAAATGTCGCGTTCGCCTCGGCGACGACCTATCTGACGAGAAACGCGGCCTCTCTGGGACTGACCAGTGACGACGTCGCGAATTACGTCGTCACGGATCAATACACCGACGCCCACAACGGCGTCACTCACCTTTACCTGCAACAGACCTACAAAGGGCTGTCAATCATTGATGCCAACATCAATGTGAACATCGCCGCCGATGGATCGATCTTGAACGCCAACAGTTCATTCTTGGCGAACGTCAAAGCCCTGAATCTTTCCGCAACTCCGGGGATCACCGCCAACCAAGCGTTTGATTCGTTAGGCTTGGAGTTGGCCAAAGACTTCGCGAGAGAAGCCCAGAGTCACGGAACGGGCTTTGTCGGAGATGCACCAACGCCTGAGAATACTCAGCCCAATGGTCAGCAGCCGTGGAACACAGAATCCGGCACGGACTCCGTGCCTGGCACAGGCGGTGGCGAGACGGAAATCACTCCATTGGCATTGAAGCGAACCGAGGTTCCTGATCGCCTCCAGTGGGCCAAAGCAGCCAACGGCGGCTTAACGCTCGTCTGGACCGTCAACGTGATGACGCTCGACGAACAGAACTGGCTCGATTCATCGGTTGATACCACCACGCGAACGCTGGCCCACAACACGTCGTGGATCGCTCACGCCAGCTACAACGTCTTCAACTACAACCTCGAAGGCCCGCTGGACGGAAGCCGAACAATCGAGGTGAATCCTCAAGACCCGGTCGCGTCACCATTCGGTTGGCATGACACGAACGGCGTTGCCGGAGCGGAGTTCACAGACACTCGCGGCAACAACGTCTTCGCTCAAGAAGACCGTGATGACAACGATACTGGCGGCTTCCGCCCCGACGGTGGCGCGAGCTTAACCTTCAACTTCCCGTTCGATGACGTGAATCAGCAGCCGCAAGCTTACGAGTCGGCAGCCATCACGAACCTCTTCTACGTCAACAACATTCTGCACGACATTCATTACCACTACGGGTTTGATGAAGCTTCGGGCAACTTCCAGCTCAACAACTACGGCAACGGCGGTGCGGCCAATGACGCCGTGCAAGCTGACGCACAGGATGGATCGGGCGTCAACAACGCAAACTTTGGAACGCCACCCGATGGGTTCCAACCACGCATGCAGCAATTCATCTTCAATCTGACCAATCCCAATCGCGACAGCGATCTGGAAAATGCCATCATCATTCATGAATACGGTCACGGTGTTTCCAATCGCCTGACTGGCGGTCCTGCCAATGCTGGTGCCCTGAATGCACTACAAAGCGGGGGCATGGGTGAAGGCTGGAGCGATTGGTGGTCGTTAATGTTCACGCAAAAGGTGGGGGACACAGCGAATGACCGACGACCGGTCGGCAACTATGTGCTGGGGCAGCCAGCCAGTGGCGGCGGCATCCGTCGCTTCCCTTACAGCTTCGACATGGCGATCAACCCACAAACCCTTGGTGACTTCAACGGCGGTTTCCCCAACAACGAAGTCCACAATGCTGGCGAGCTTTGGGCAACTGTGTTGTGGGATATGAACTGGCTGTTGATCAACGGACTGACGACGCCTGACTGCAACGGCAACACGACGCCGGGATACGGTTTCGATCCTGATCTCTACAACGGGACTGGTGGCAACAACATCGCGATGCAACTGGTCATGGACGGGCTCAAGTTGCAACCGGCGAATCCCACGTTCACACAGGCTCGCGACGCGATCCTGCAAGCGGACATGGTCAACAATGGCGGCGCGAATCAAAACATCATCTGGACCGCCTTTGCTCGACGTGGCTTCGGCTTCAGTGCGAGTTCGGGAGCGGACGCCAATTCACAAGTTGTGGTGGCGGCATTTGACCGACCGCCCGAATTGGGAGCGATCAACTTCGACAAATCGACCTACGCCAACGGTGACAGCGCGGTGATTACCGTCTGCGACTCTGACTTGGCGGCAAGAGCAGCAACGCTTACGGTCACCGTCACGACGAACTCCGGTGACAGTGAGCAAGTCTTGCTCACGCGTCAGACCAACCAAACCTTTAGCGGAAGTGTGGTCATCCAGCGGGGCAGCGTGGTCGTCAACAACGGCAGCCGTGATGTGCCGACGGAGTCCGCATTGCTGTCTGTCTCATACACAGACACGAACAACGGAGCGGGAGCGACTGTCACCGTTAATGCGTTGGCGGCAGTCAACGCGGCCCAAGGTGACTTGCTCATCGGCGGTGATGGCGAAGACCTGTTTATCGGAGGAGCGGGCAACGACACTGTCAATGGCGATGGTGGCAACGACACCGTCTACGGTGGATCGGGCAACGATTCGATCTCTGGCGGTGCTGGGAACGACTATCTTGATGGTCAGACTGGCGACGACACGTTGCGTGGTGGCGGAGGTAGAGACACCGTCATCGGCGGCGAAGGGAACGACACTTACGAGTGGAACGCGACTTCCGACGGCGACGACATCGTCAGCAGCACCTCGGGCGACGATCGCATGTCGGTGATCACCGGCGGAGCGTCGGACATCGTTGCGGTGGGGAAAGTCGGCTCGAAGTTGAAAGTCACTTCGGGAGCGAATGAGTTGATCATCAATCCCACGATTCGACTCGTGACGATCGACACCGGGTCTGGCGATGACACCGTGACGATTGGAAACATCTCCGGCATCACGGCGACCGTTCTGACGATCAACACCGGAGTTGGCGACGACACGATCGACGGCAGCGGCGGATT
>CAIJTL010000523.1 GCA_903823545.1 uncultured Planctomycetaceae bacterium | reverse complement strand
CATCGTGGTCGTAATCAGCAGTTGAAATGCCATGTGAATAGAACGGTGAGTCACTCAGTCCCGCAACCTGCGGAACACGCTCGAAGTGTTGAGCTGTGTTCTGTCGGAACAAAGCGGACGAATGCCCTTTTATCTGTCGATCGTTCGCGAAGTATCCACCGCCGGTGAGAAAGAGATCCACTAGGCCATCAAGATCCGTATCGACCCACGCAACTCCTCCACCAAGAGTTTCCACGACCGTCGCGTGTCCCGATTCGCGGCCATTGCGATATTTGAAATCGACTCCCAGGTCCGCAGCCACGTCCGTGAATTTCCAATTAGTCCTTGGCTCTATGTTCGTCTTCGAATTAGCCATTGTTGCGGAGTTCAAGGGTTTCTTTGTCGTCGATTTGACCTCCAGGTCCTCTTTTCGATCAACTCCAACGAATCTCGATTTATTCGCGTCTGTTCGAGAATCCGTGAGTGTCGAGTTTGCCAACAAGCGAAGCGCCTCTGCATTGTTGGGTTGGTCAGCGAGCAGGCTTCGTAACCAGACCGTCGCTTCTTCAACGCGGTCATTTTCCAATAGGACTTTGGCAAGTTGCAACTTTTCCTCATTGGCTGTTGGTGACTCCAATACCTGTTTACGAAGTCGATCTGCGGACTGCAAACTCAACCTTGCCTGGCGAGCAGAAGTCAAATACTCGTCAGCTTCTGCGGTGCGTCCCACGAGACGCAATGCCGTCCCAAGCAAATGACGAAGCTCGACATTTCGCTCATTTCGAGCCAATGCAGATTGCAGCACATCAACGGCACTCTCCAATTGGCCGCTGTTCAACAATGCTTCGCCAAAGGCAAGGTCAAAGGAAACCGAATGCGGCCCGCCCCTATTGATCGGCTCAAGCAACTCGACTGTCTCTTCAGAACGTCCCTGTAGAATCAACGCCTGTGCTAAGCCGACAACGACGTCCTCGCGGCCCCAAAGAGCTTTTAGACATTTACGAAACAGCACGACCGCTTTGTCGGCTTGCTTGTTTGCTAAAAGCGACTGAGCCAACAGTAGTTCGGTTTCAGCATTTTGAGGCTGCTGCTTCAATGCCTCAAGAAGTGAGGCCGACGCGTTATCCCAATCAGATAACTGCATAAACAAGATGCCTCGCAAGACGTGCGGCCGAGCTGACTGCGACTCTATTGTCTGCCAAGTATCGAGTGTTGCCATCGCCTTCAGGTATTGCCCTGACTTCAGATAGCCTTGAATCAACGCGTCTAAAATCTCTGAGGGGTACCGCTGGTGTTGCATCGCGGTTAACAACCGCACTTCAGCGTTAGAGAGATTTCCAGATTGCGCTTGAATAAGCCATTCTTCGAGTTGAACTTCATCTTGCGAAAGGCCTCGCGATTCCGCCTTACGAAGCAATTCTATTGCTCGTGCCAGATCACCCTCTTTCCGCCGCAACTTCGCCTGAGCGATGAGTGCCTGAGCGGAGTTGGGATTGAGCCAGTGCAGCCGGGATAACCATGATGACGCATCGCCCCATCGCCGATCTCTAGTGGCGGTTTGAATTTTGTGCATGCACACTGATCGCCAGAAGTAAGGCGCGAGAAAGAACCCCGTTAGTGTCAAGGCAACATAGAGAATTTGCCGTGAGCGTGGCCTCGTTCTAAAAGCACGCCCACCCGAGCCAGTCTTCGTTCTTTCGTTCTGAGACAATGGTTGGATGGCTTTGGACGGGCTCATTATCTTACGTCTCACTCATCTCCACTTCCGCAAGAAAGTGCATCGACGTGAAATGACAGATGCCCTCACGAACACCACTAGCGACGTTCAGCGCCAAAACCTGCCGCGTTACAGACGATTTTGGATCGTTTGTGTCGTTGGGTTTCTAATTCTGCTCGCCATGATTCCGATCGGACTACAGCAGTACGGTAACTGGCGCGCGCAGAGATCGAAAGACTTTGCACGAAGCTGCCGTGCGAACCGACAGTCTATGGACTGGGAAAAATTGGCGAGCATTTCTGATCAATGGCGGGCCTGGGACAAGAAGAGCGCCGAGGCAATCTTGTTTCGTGCTGAAGCAGCACAGGGACTTCGCGACTTTCGCTTGGCCGCAGATATTCTCAACGAAGTGCCGCACAAGCACCCTAAGCGGTTGGGAGCACTCATTGAGCGAAGCTCGCTGCTTTTTGGCCCAGCTAATCGGCCATTAGAAGGGGTCAAAACCTGCCAGCAGGTGTTGGAGATCGAGCCGCGTGCCTTTGCGGCACATCAGCGGTTAATTTTTTTCTACGCACTCACGCTTCAGCAGGACGAGTTATTGCGGCAAATTTACAAGGCAATCGAGCTTGGCTCTGAGCCGATTGACGCATACGTCTACTTGGTCCTGGCAGACGTCCTGTCATTTCAAAATGGCTTTGAGGTCACAAATCGTTGGCTGGCAGACGATATCTCGCAGGAAATGTTCCTGGTTTCACGAACGATTCACGCATGGAAGGACCTATCGCTGGTACAGCCGACTGACCAAGAAACAAAAGAAAAAATGGAGCTTGCGGAGAAATTACTTC
Source organism: uncultured Planctomycetaceae bacterium (assembly GCA_903823545.1). Lineage (GTDB taxonomy): Bacteria > Planctomycetota > Planctomycetia > Planctomycetales > Planctomycetaceae > SXKJ01. The sequence continues at coordinate 18,620 of CAIJTL010000523.1, read as the reverse complement.
GCGAATACCTCGATCGCTTTCGTACAAACGTCTCTTTGCTGGCATTTTTCCTGAATTTGGCAGTAACCAACGGGGAGGTCGCGGAGGCAGAGCGACTGCTTTCGTATTTCCCTGATAATGCGACCGCCGACAGCCGCTATTGGCGATTCAAGGGGTGGATACATGCGGCAAAGGATGAAGTCGACGAAGCCGAGGCAGCCTACAAAGAAAGTCTAAACGTTTACCCGTTGAGTTGGACTGTGAGGCATGAGTTAGCCGACGTTTTGCGGCGACAGAAAAACTTTCAACAAGTCTCGAAAATGCAGGAGCTTGCGCTTTTGGGGAAAGACCTGCGACGCGAGTTACTTGAAATGCCGGATGCCCGATCGGTGACGAAAGCGACTCTCACGAGAATTCGAGACTATTCACAGTTGTGTGGAGATGATTTTGTGGCAGGTGCGCTTACCCGCCGTCTTCAAACTTTTTCTGAAAAGAACAAAACTCTAAATTGACTGTTAATTTTTCGATAAATAAAACCCACAGAACTTTCCTAGTTTCGATTTTCTGTTTACTCAATTTTGTACGTTTTTTGGAGAATTTAGTAATGAAGACATCCCGTTTTTGGAGGTCACTTAAGCCGGTTCGGGCGTTTACGCTCATCGAACTTCTCGTGGTCATTGCTATTATTGCCATCTTGATTGCGCTGCTCCTTCCTGCTGTGCAGCAAGCCCGTGAGGCCGCTCGCCGCTCTCAATGCAAAAACAATTTGAAGCAATTGGCAACAGCCATTCATACCTACCACGAGTCTGCAAAGATTTTTCCATCAAACTGCAACAGCACAGGGTGGAGTAATACAGGTAACGTCGGCGGGTTTTCGTGGATCGCCAACTCGCTCCCTTATATGGATCAAGGTCCGCTTCATAAGACGCTCAATTTCAACCAAAGTCCCGCCAGCGGCGGTGGCAACATAACCGGATTTCGGACAGTCATTCCTGGCCTGCAATGCCCTTCGAACACCCAACCGGGGCTGCGACCAAACCAGACTGAAGACTATGATACGAACGGTGTCGGTGATGGCGCTGGCACAGATTACACTGGAAGTTTGGGCTACATTTGGGGGGGCTGGCGAGACTGTCCTCAGATGAATGTCACGGGAACCAATCCGCTGCCTGGAATTCCGACTGGGGCTGGATACGAGAACGGTGGCGGTTACACACCTTGGGTGGATGGATGCTGTCCCTGGACCGGAAACATTCGCGCCGTCAACGGTGTATTTGCCTATTGGGGCGCTTCGCAGCTTCGCGACATCACGGATGGCACAAGCCAAGTGATCGCAATTCTCGAAGATATGCACTGGATCGGCGGCGGGCCTCCGTTTGACACTAACGCATCAGATGACGCGGCGTGGGCCAGTCCGCTTGGAGCCATTAGCACCTTGAGAAATCCAATGAATCTCAATCCCCAAGGTGATCGGCGATGTCACGGCTGGAGTAGCAGGCACGCGGGCGGAGCTCACGCAGCAATGACTGACGGGTCTGTTCGGTTCATGAATAAAAACATTGCCAACTTCGTTCAGTACAAGCTGGCTGTTCGTAACGACAACCAGCCTGTTGGCGAATTCTAAGGTAGACCGTCACTGCTAAATTGTGCTGTTTGTAAAATCTGACCCTCCGGCAAAGCCTCTTGCCGGAGGGTCTTTTGCATTTGTCTGGTTCTGAGCTGCCCAACATGATGAACGACCGATCCAGATTCTTGCGATTCAGGGCAATCCTCATTGCATTGTTGCCGGGTATGTGCGGTTGTCATGAAACTCTCTCCGTTGCGCCGGAGAGTTCGGAGACGATTGCGACGCCTGTTCCTCATTCAGCCGAAACTAAAGATTTCAAGCCAAAACCAAACACCAACAAAGTTGCTCGAATCGCATCGCTGCACTTCAAAGAGGTTGCTGAGCAACTAGGTGTCAGCCACCGCTACGACAACGGAGCGCAGGGGAAGTCGTTGATGGTGGAGGCAACTGGCGGAGGAGTCGGCTGGTTTGATTATGACAATGACGGAGTCCTTGATCTTTTCCTCAACCAAGGTGGCCCCACGGCGGCAAGAACAAACGAGGTAAGACCTCCCGATATGTTGTATCGTGGCCTGAGCGAGGGCGGTCTTGTCGCGGTTGGAGAACAAGCTTGCTCTGATGACGGAGATTACAGTCAGGGAGTCGCAATCGCGGATTTTGATAACGATGGCTTCGACGATGTCTATCTCACAACAATCCGACACAACTGCTTGTTTCGGAATCAAGGAGATGGAACGTTTCGGGACATTACATCAGTAGCCGGAGTCGATGATTCACGCTGGAGCACCAGTGCCGCGTGGGGAGATCTGGACCTGGATGGCGACCTCGATTTGTATGTCTGCAACTACGTCGATTTCGATCTCGACCATCCGAGAATCTGCCCTCGACTCAAGTCAGATATCCCCTCTATGTGTCATCCCCGAGACTTCAATCCCACTCCAGATGAGTGTTTTGAAAACCTAGGTGATGGAACATTTCGACCGGTTGCCAAGAGTTGGAAATTGGAAGGACCGGGAAATCGAGCGTTGGGTGTTGCGATTGCGGACTACAACAACGATGGTCGGCCTGACATTTTCGTGGCTAATGACATCACCGCTAATTTCTTGTTCCTCAATCGCCAGCAAAATCAGTTTGAGGAAGCTGCCACTTTGCTGGGGTGCGCTCTTAGCTCAACGGGGGTCGCGCAGGCAAACATGGGGATCGCAGTGGGAGACTATGATCGTAACGGCTACCTCGATTTATATGTCACACATTTCAGCGGTGAATGGAACACGCTCTACCGAAATCTTGGCACAGAGGGATTTCAAGATCGAACGGCCTTACTCGGACTTGTTGGGCCGACGATGTCGAAACTAGGTTTCGGAACGGTGATGGCGGATTTTGACCAAAATGGCCAAGTAGAACTATTCGTAGCAAATGGACACGTAGACTCAACGGTCGTCGAAGGCGATGGCTACGAAATGGTCGCGCAACTTTTCACAAAGGTTGGTAGCCGCTTTGAAGAATGTGGTCAAAACGCTGGCGAGTATTTCCAGAGAAAATTTGTCGGCCGTGGAGTTGCACTAGGCGACTTCGATGCTGATGGGGACTGGGATTTGGCAGTGTCACATCATAACGCTCTTGCGGCTATCCTTGAGAACGTCAGTGATCGAGGCAATTGGCTCAAGGTTTACGGAATTGGTAGAGCGAGTTCACGAACACCAATCGGAATGAGAATCACTTTGAGGCAAGGGGAGTTGACTTTGATGCAGGAGTTGGCTGGTGGGACTAGCTACTGTTCTACCAATGAGTGCGCGATGATTTTTGGTTTGGGTGACTCCTCAGAGCCGTGTGATTTGGAGATTCGATGGCCTAAAGGGACCATGCAACATTTCAAGCGCGTCTCGCTCAACCAAACGTTGAAATTGCTGGAACCGATCGAATGACGCAGGACATAAAAAGATCGCGAACCATCCTTTTCACTTTGTTGGTGTTTGTCGCAGGGGCGGCAGCCTGGATTATCACACGTTCTCAACACGGACAGCCCCAACGTGACGACGCAGTGTCGTTGCGAGAAAACGGAGCACAGATGCCAACAAGGCCTGTGCGACCTGATGATGGATTTGTTGGAAGTAGAACATGCACTCGTTGCCATGAAGCCGTCGCGGAAAAGTACAGTCACCATCCGATGGCTCGCTCGATGGTTTCGGTGAATGAGTTGCTTTCTACGAACGATATCAATGGGCACGAATTCAAAGATTCTTTCATCGAGCCTCCAGGGCCTCGAAAGTACATCATTCGACGAGAGGGGAACCGCCTTTTCCATCACGAACTTTTGCCTGACGCGACAGGTGGCGATCCGGTTTATGACCAGCACGTTGAAGTCAGGTGGGTAATGGGCTCAGGAGTCCGCGGTCGCGCTTTTTTGATCGAGCAGCAAGGCCGATTATTTGCATCGCCACTCAATTGGTACCAACAATCAAACCAATGGGGATTGGCTCCAGGGTATCCCCCCGAATCCCATAAACGTTTTGAGCGCGAAGTGGGCGATGGGTGTTTGCTGTGCCACGTCGGTCAAATGAATTTTGTCCTGAATCGACCAAACGTCTATTCGTCACCAGCCGTATTAGAGCCAGCGATCGGTTGCGAGAGATGTCATGGTCCTGGTCAGCGTCATGTCGATTATCATGATAGCCCGGCGCACATACGCGATGTTGGCGTGATCGATCCGATCGTTAACCCATTGAAGTTGGACTTTGCCCAGCGTGAAGACGTATGCAACCAATGCCATTTGCAGGGACAATCGCAGCAATTGAGATACGGTCGACAGGCATTTGACTTCCGGCCAGGGATGCGGCTGGAGGATGTCTGGCTGATCTTTTTTGAAGACAGAGCCAATTCTTCAGATGAGCCCGCTCCGGCTGTCAGCCAAGTTGAGCAGATGCGAAGCAGCGCTTGCTATCGTCAAAGCGAGGGGCAATTCGGCTGCCTAAGTTGCCACGATGCTCACACTACACCGGCCCCAGCGGAACGTGCGGAATTTTACCGCCAGCGTTGCCAAGTTTGTCACGCGGAGGATGGCACCGCATGTCAGCTTCCACTGCAACACCGGAACCGTGAAGCAAACTCCTGCATCGCGTGCCACATGCCGAGTTTGGGGGCATCCAACGTTCCGCACACGTCGCAAACAGACCACCGCATTCGTCGTCGTCCCGCGGCCGCTGCCCCGTCCCCCAAAAAGGAGTCGGTGAATTCTGAGTTGGTGTTTTTTGACGAAGCGGATACAAGAATTCCTCAATGGGAAGTCGATCGTGCTCGTGGGTTAGTCTTGGCAAAGAAGGCGGAAAAGACCAGAGCACGAAGCATTGCTGTTGAGGCAGAGTCATTGCTCGAAGCAACTCACAAAATCGCTCCTGACGATGTTGATGTCGCTGAATGGCTAGGTGTCGCGAAACTGCTGATTGACAATCCTTCGGACGCCAAAGAGCTTTGGGAGTCGGGATTGGCTCTGAATCCTCAGTGCGAAACGCTTCTCGTTCGTTTGGCATTTTTTAGTCACGACACGAAAGACCTCCATGCAGCATTTAAGTACTTCGATCGCCTCTTTGAAGTAAACCCCGCACATGCGGCCTTTCATGGAAGGCTGGCCCACATTCTTGGGCAACTGGGAGACTTCGATCGGGCAATTCAAGAAGCCAACAAAGCGATCGATTTGGATCCGACTTTGTCACAGGCTCACGAATGGCTTGCCCGCGTCTATCAGTTGCGACGCGAGAATGAATTGAGCAAGCACCATCGCGAACAGGCTCGCAAGCTACATCAAGCAGGCTTTTGACATCGCGCAAGCATTTAAGGACAAGCCCAAAACATCCACGAAGAGACAGACTCTTCGTAGTGTTTCAGGCTGCGGTTGAAAATCAAATCTGTGTCGTTCAAGCTTTGCACTTGCGGCGAAAAACAGGACTCAGCACAGCCGCGGCAGAAGCCTAATTTTTCTTAGTCGGGTCGCCAGCTTTCCCGGTCTTCTTCATCATTTCCATCATTTGGTCTGGTGTCTTTTTGGAAGCCTCTTCTTGTGCTTTCTGAGCTTCAGGAGGTACCTGGAATCCTCCTCCTTTTTCAGTTGGGTCTGGCTCACCGCAACCTAAAATGGCCAATGCACCGAGGAAAGCTACACCACAGGCAAACCTTTGAATCATATCTCAGTCCTTTCAAGATCAATAAAAACGTATCCCCACAACCGTCACGGTCATCAGGAATGAGGCGATATTACAGCAAGTCGCCAATTTGTCGGCCAGTTTGCAATCGACGTTTTCTTAGTAGACCGAGCGGTTCTCTCTCGATCACAGAAATCGCCGTCTCGCATCAGCACAACTTGTTTATTTTGAGTTTTATGACAACCTCCTTGCGTGGCGAAGCGGTCTCATCAACATTGTCCTACGTCAATCTCAATGGGGCGTTTCATGAAATCGTGTTGGACTTGGTGCATCGCGGGGCTGATGTTGTTGATTCTCAGCGGCATAGTACTGCACCGCAACTTCAACACCGTGAAGCCGGTGGAGCGAGTCAGTCCAATGACTCATTTCGCAAGCTGCGTGGATTGCCACAAGGCTCAAACCAAAGACTTTCTATCCGCACCACACGCTCAAACTTTGCGACGAGCAGACCTGCCATCCGAATGGACTCACTTCGTTGAACAGACAGCGCAGATTGGCGTCCCGAAGGTTGAGTTTCGTTACTGGATTGAACGTGGTCGCCTCTGGGGCAGTAGCGAAAAAACAAAATCGCCTTCTACAGTCGATTGGATTTTTGGTAGCGGACATCACGGTCAGACTGCGGTCACGTTACTTACCAACGGCAGAGGAGAATCCGTCGCAATTGAACATCACGTGACGTGGTATGTTAATCATGGGCTAGATCGGACAATCGGGCGCCCGATAGATCTTGGGCGAAATTCGCTGGAGATCGGCGAGGAAAACGATCCGGAGACCACGCGGCGCTGTTTCGGTTGCCATGCAACTGGATTGTCTGCGAAAGCGCAACGAATCGACCAGCAATCATTTTCTCATGGAATCTTTTGCTCTCGTTGCCATAAAGAGGCGGATCATCATGTGAGTAACATGCGATCGGGGCAGACCAAAACTAAGTTCGACGATTGGCATTCATTGACTCCGCTCCAATCCGTCTCACGCTGCGGCGAATGCCATCGATTGCCGACTGATTTGTCACCGAACGAGCTGACTCCGAAGAACAAAAACCTGCCACGATTTGCCGCGGTCGGCCTGATGATGAGCAAGTGCTTCCAACTCCAACATACTCGGCCAACGGCAACACTTCGCCTCGATTGCATGACATGTCACGACCCACACCGCCCGACTGAGACGGAACCAAACCACTACAACCGCAGTTGCTGCGAGTGCCACAACCGAAGTTCTGTATCTTGGGGGACCTGCCGAGAACAGTCGCTCGATGCAGACTGCATCAGTTGCCACATGCCAAAGCAACCGTCCGATTCTCCGACGCTGTTTACTGATCACTGGATTCGCATTCGTAAAAGCAACCCCTGAAGCAATCGCGTGGTCGGCTCCGTTTGCATCCTGGTTGTCGCGGCATAGACTCCCGGCGCGATTTTTCACGTGAGTTTTCGCACCGGCTTTGGCCGCGCCAGGATTTGTTTTAATGAATCATTTTTGTCACCTGCTTTGAGGAGTTCTCGTCCATGCGCCGCAAACAAACACGTCGCGATTTCATGCAAAACACGCTCGCTGCGGCTGCAGCGAGCACTATGCCGTACTGGTTCTTCCGCGATCCTGCAGTTGCGAAGGCGTTTCAGTCGCCGAATGAGCGGCCGCTGATTGCGTGCATCGGGACTGGCGATCGCTGGAATGCGGTCGGGCCGAATGCGCTTGCGTTTGGAGATTGCGTCGCCGTGTGTGACGTCGATGCGGAACACAAAGAGAAGGGGAAGAAGAAGGTTGAAGAGATTCAGAACAAGAAGGGGAACGCCAAAGAGGTCAAAGCCTACGAGAACTATCTCGATCTGCTCGACAAACACCCGGAAGCCCAGATTGTTACGGTCGTCACGCCGGATCATTGGCACTCAAGAATCTCGATCGACGCGATGAAGCATGGCAAAGACGTCTATTGCGAAAAGCCGCTGACGCTAACGATCGACGAAGGAAAGAAGATCATCCAAGTGCTCGATGCGACGAAGCGAGTCTTCCAAGTTGGCACTCAACAACGGAGTGAAATGTCGGCCAACGGCGGCAAGATGAAGCATCAGTTCTTGGTCGCGGTGGCGCTCGCTCGGTCAGGGCGACTCGGAAAAATTCAGAAGGTCGAATGCCGCATCGGTGGTGCTCCGACCAGTTCGGCAATTCCGAAGGCGGATGTGCCGAAGCATCTCAATTGGGATATGTGGCTTGGACAAGCGCCGATGACCGACTACGTGCAAGGGGGCTTCGGTAACAATAAGAACTATCCGGAATCTCGTACTCACTATGAGTTCCGGTGGTGGTACGAGTATTCCGGCGGCAAGCTGACCGACTGGGGGGCTCACCACGTCGATATCGCGACCTGGGCCATCGGCATGGAAAACAGCGGCCCGATCAGTGTCGAAGGGACGGCGAAACATCCCGTTCCGTATGAGAACGGGATGCCGACCGTCGCCAACATGTACAACACCGCGACGGCGTTCCAAATCAACGTCAAGTACCCGAACGGCGTCGATATGTTGATTCGCAACGACGAAGAGAACGGCATTCTGATTGAAGGAACCGAAGGCCGCATCTTCGTCAGTCGCGGCTCGTTGAAAGGAAAACCGGTCGAAGACCTCGAAACGAATCCGCTGCCAGCGGACGCGCTCGTCAAGCTCTACAAGGGCAAGGAGCCGGGCGACGAACGAAACCGACACATGTTGAACTTCTTTGAATGTTGCGTTGATCGAACTCAGCCAATCAGCGACGTTTACACTCACCATCGAGCGATGACGACTTGCCACTTATCGAACATCGCGATTCGGCTCGGTCGCAAGCTGACGTGGGATCCGGAGAAGCAAGAGATCGTCGGCGATGCGGAAGCCAACAAATGGCAAACTCGTGAGCAACGCAAAGGGTTTGAGGTCAACGTTTGAGGAACAGTCGCGTTGTCTTTCACTAGCCCGTCGCGAATGTTTTAAAGTGACGTAATTGGTTGTTGGTTTGTCGAGAACTTTGGTTGTCCACGTACCTTCAATCGAGTACGCATCCGACATGTCTCGTCGACGGCATGGATGTGGATTCGACGGTAATGAGGAGAAGCGGAAGAGGTGGGAACACTAATCGGCGCTGATTAACACCAATAAAGTGCCGTCAGCGATTAGTGCCAATTAGCGTCGATTAGTGTTTCCCTCATTCGGTTTTGCCTCAATTCGGCGGTCGAGTGGCAACACGCCTTTTCCAATTGCTTCTCTTCCGGCATGGAGCATCGCAAGTCCTAAACACGTAGCTGTGGGATGGCGCGAAGCGCCTCGCTTGTGCGTCGGGCTAGTGTTTTCAAAACGAAAGCGGGCCGCTGAATGATCAGCGGCCCGCTTTTTCTTTTCTTCAAACCGGACGGTTCTCACCACTTATAGAGCTTTCAAACCCTCCGTGAGTTGTGATGAGAGTACGAACTTCTCATTCACTTCACCGGCTGTCGCAGCGACGAGTGTGTCGTCTCCTTGGCCACCGGCGAGCGTGTCGGTTGAACCCTGGCCGTTGATGAGGTCATCACCTTGTTCGCCCAGTACGACGTCGTTGCCGTTGCCTCCGAGCAGTGTGTCGTCTCCGTCACCTCCAGTGATGATGTCTTTGCCTTCGCCGCCGTTGACGTTGTCGTCTCCGTCAGCCCCGGTCAGCAAGTCGTCACCGGTTTGGCCGTTGATGATGTCGTCGCCATCGCCACCGTTGATGGTGTCGTTACCCGCACCACCGACGATGGAGTCGTTGCCGTGATCGCCGCGAATCTTATCGTTGCCGTTACCACCGTTTAGCACGTCGTCGTTGCGGCCACCATCGAGAGTGTCATCACCATCACCACCGCTGATACTGTCGAGTGCTGAGTCGCCCAAGAGAGAGTCGTTGCCAGTATCCCCCGTGATCGTGTCGTTGCCGTCGCCACCGCGAGCGAAATCGTCTCCCTCACCACCAGAGATGAGGTCGGCTCCTTGATCACCTTGCAGGCTGTCGTCTCCAGCATCACCGAAGATAGTGTCGGCTCCGTCACCAACCAGGGTGTCGGATCCGTCACCGCCGATGATCGTGTCGTTCCCCGCATCGCCGTTGAGCGAGTCGATGCTGGCACCGCCAAGAATCAGATCGTTACCGTTTCCACCCTTGATGCGGTCGATTCCCGCGTCGCCAGAGAGAGTGTCGCTTCCGCTTGAACCGAGGATCGAGTCATTGCCGTCGCCACCTTCCATGCGGAGCCGGATGTCACCAATCTTGGCATTGTTGGCGGTCAGCACGTCGTCGCCAATTCCACCACGCACAACCAGCGAGCCGCGACAGGCGTGATCAATGTCAGTGACGGTGATTGTGTCATCGCCAGCCCCGCCATCGACGGTGACTTGAGACACCGAAGTATCCACTGTCAGCGTCGCACCTCCTGATGTGATTTGCAGGAAGGCAAAAGTTGCTCCCACCGGGATTGCGGTTTGACCGATCGTGACCACGTTGGATGAGCCATCCAAGCTGACCAACACTCCGTCGGCACCCGACGAGTTCGTCACCGTGTCATTGCCGTTCGCTCCACCCGCCCAAACAAAGGTGTCGTCACCGTCGCCACCATCAATGAGGTCGGGACCACCTTGACCGTCGATGGTGTCGTTGCCGGCACCCCCATTGATCGTGTCTGGCCCGCTGCCGCCGAGGATGCTGTCGTTCCCTCCGTTGCCGAAGATCACATCGCTTCCGTCTCCGGCATTGATGAAGTCATCCGCCGCGCCACCAATGATGGTGTCATTACCAATGTTGCCGAGCAATGTGTCCCCGAGGGGGAACGCGTCGTCATTAACTATCGTGGCGACACCAGAGCCATCGGAGATTGCAACTCCATTGGCCCCTGTTAACTGGAGAAAGAACGCTTCATTCGCTTCGAAGTTAAAGTCGCCGTTGACGGTGACGCTTACCGTTTGTGTCGTTGAAAATGGCGTGAATGTGACTGTGCCAGAGGCGGCCACGTAGTCGGTGCCCGCAGTTGCGGTTCCATCAACTGTCGTGAAAGAGACCGTTACAGGTGTGGCGCGAGGTTGAGAAAGAGTTAATACGAAATTGAGCGTCGATGATGAATTCCCCGCGCCTTCAGCCGGAAGAATTACGTCTGCGATCGACACATTGACTGGAGTCTGTAATGGAGCTTGGCCCAATGCGAGCCCCGTCAGATCAACGACGCCGGTATCACCGAGGAGTGTTGCGGCGCCGCTGGTGGCGTTAACCCGGTAAAGATTTCCTGTAATTCCATTCACATATAAAAACGTGTCTGTGGATGGGTCGTATTCAAGTGAGCCAGCACCTCCGGGAACATCGACACCCAGAGGGCCAATTAATGTCGCAGCAGCGGTCGTTGGGTCTATCGAAAACAGGGAGTCATTGAAGTTCGAGTTTGTACCTGAAATGTCGCCGCCGACAACGGCGTATATGAGGCCAGTCCTCATCGCAATGGCGTCCATCTCGACATCATCATTTGCCGCTCCTAGATTGGCACCACCTACCTGAATCTCGCCAATGTCTGTAAGCACACCAGTTGTCGGGTTAATACTGAAAAGGTTCGGGTTTTGAGTTTGTGGCGAAGAAACGTAATAGATCACATTGTTAGCAGTATCAAATGCCATGTCTCCTTCGATATTTAGCTCACCAGCGGGGAATCCTGTGACGGTGACCGAAGTTGTCGTGGCACCTGTGAGTGTATTGATTGTGAATAAGCTTGGTCCGCCCTGACTGTAGCCAAACATCACGCCTGCGGAATTGGCGCTGATGTCATGCACTGAAGATGCGGAGCTATTGGCGATAGTAGTCGCGACGGCGTTGTTTTGATTAACGCTGTATAAAGTGCCGGAAAATGTGATACCAAATAGGCTGAGACCGACAGTGTCGTTGTCTGCTATTGTTCCGATCCCTTCTTGATTCAGGAGCAGTGCGTTGGTCGGATTACTGAGTACCAAACGCACGGATTCGCTGACTTCAGCGGTCGTGTCCCCTTGAATTGGAACAGTCACCGTAGCGGATAAAACTCCTGGTAAGAATGTGACAGTTTGAGTCAAAGGCGTGTAGTCGCTGCTGGCTGTTGCAGTGCCGTCAAATGTTGTCGCATTGACCGTTATGGGGAGGAATGAAGCCGACGAGAGCGACAGAGTGTAGACAAGATTAACGCTGCCTGCGTCTCCTTCGGTTACGGTCGGTGAGTTGACACTAACTGATACGATCCCCGAAACCGTTGCAGGATCGCCGCTATCGACAACATCGTTGCCAGTTCCACCGTCCGCAATATCTGCTCCACCTCCACCAAGCAGCGTGTCGTTGCCAGCTTGTCCCAACAGTGAATCGTTGCCGGTGAAGCCATCGAGCGAGTCGTTGCCCGCGCCGCCAACTAAGGTGTCGTTCCCTTCGTTGCCGAAGATCGCGTCATTGCCTCCCGCTCCGTTGACGTTGTCGTTCCCTAGGTTGCCGGAGAGGCTGTCGTTTCCTTCGCCGCCGTTGATGATGTCATTGCCCTCATCGCCGTTGACGGTGTCTGTCCCCGCTTGGCCGAGCAGCGTGTCATTGCCATCGTTACCGGAGAGGATGTCGTTTCCCGCACCGCCGAGGATTGAGTCGTTGCCGACATCGCCGGAGATTGAGTCGACGCCATCCATGCCGTTGATGAAGTCGTCGCCGATTCCACCATTGACCGTGTCGTTGCTTTGACCGGCGTCGATCGTGTCGTTGCCGCCGCCGCCGTTGATGTTGTCGTTATGGTTGCCACCAGAGATCGAATCGTTGCCGAGGTCGCCGCTGATGGTGTCGCTGCCGTCTTCGCCAATCAGATTGTCGTCGCCGTCACCGCCAGCGATGTTGTCATTGCCGTCGCCGCCGTCGATCGTGTCAGCACCACCTTGACCGCTGATGACGTCCCTGCCATCGCCGCCAAGTAAGCTGTCTCCGTAGAACGGCGAGCCGACAAGCACATCGTCACCGTTGCCTGCATCGACTCGAATGCTCGCGATGTTCGGATAGGTCAGGTTGGTGACATTGTTGAGGTTGATGTTGTTGGCCGCATCACCTCCCTTGATCACGATTGATGTGACCGAGGATGTCGCAACGTTGGGTGCCGTGCCGAGGATTGCCCCGTTGGCCAAGATCTCGACTCTGTTCGCCGAGTTTTGTTGGATCGTGATGTTGTCACCTCCGTCGGAGCTAACAAAAAGTTCGCCGTTCACAAAAAGTGCGGCGACAGAGAGCAGCGAGCGATCTTCCATTCGCTCGACCGCAGCCACGATAGGCCGGTCAGATGATCTACGACGTTGAGTTTGAGCGAACGCGCGAAGCCAATTGGTAAGCAACACAGCGGAATCCTTTCCTCTGGAGGCAAATGAGCGAGCAACCTGAACCAATCTGTTTTTGGTTCCGTCTATGCTTAAGACAACGAATTGCACGCCGTGCTACTAAGAACGACCGTTGCGAGCGTTGGCATCGCTTTATTGGGTCGATGCGTTACCTGACGCAAAACTGGTAGAATCCGGAAAGTTGACCAACTGCCGACATAACCCGTAGGGTTTACCAAAAGATGGGTCGGGCATGTGAAACTATGCCGGTTGTTCGGTCTTTACCGCCCAGTTTTCGTCAGCCCGACTGAAACGAGAGTCGGCAAATGTGGCCTCCGCCAAGGCCAGCAGCAAATTCGCCCCCACATCCGGGACTACAACAATCTCGTGACGTCCAACGGTTTTGCCCAAAGTGCATACTTCGCAAGGTCGCAGACGCGGGCTTCAGGCTTACGTTGCAGGCATCCGGTTAAAAGCTCGCAAATCTCTGGACTGAAAGTAGGATGCAGTGAGGCGAAGTCAGGGGCATTCCAACTCGCATGAATCTCTCGCAGTTTAATTACGTCCGATTCAACGAAGAGCGAATCGCCGGTCAGCAGCTTGTACGCAGTACAGCCGAGAGAAAAGTAATCAGCAGCTTCGGTCAGCTCTCGCCCCATCAGTTGCTCAGGAGCCATATACCGCGGGGTTCCTACAACTTGCCGATCAAGCTCAAGTGCATCCGGAACTGTGTGCAGCGGCATTGCCAATCCAAAATCCATCAGCTTCAACATGCCATCGAAGTTAACCATCATGTTGACGGGTTTGAGATCGCGATGAATGACATCTCGCTCATGAGCGTACAACAACGCAGCTGCTAATTGGCCGAAAGTCTTCCGGAAGTCATCTGGATTCATTGGGCCATTGAGTCTCACAAGCCGTTCAAGCGTAATGCCATCGCAAAACTCCATGACGATGAAGTACGAGTGAAAGGCGTGGAATCGTCCAGACATCTTCACGATGTTTTCGTGCTCGAAGCGTTCGATGATGTCAGCTTCTCGCTGGAACCACGCCAATGATGGCTTGTCGTAGACCAAGCGATGGCTCAGCATTTTTAAAGCGACGCGTCGACCAGATTCGTCATCGGCGCCCTCATATACAATCGCCATACCACCACGGCCGAGTCGTCGGACGATGCGATAACGATCCAACTTCTTGCCAGCGAGGACATCACGTCGATTTCCCCCAAGTCGCTCGGCGAACAGTTGAGTGAGAACTTCACTAATCTGTGGATGCTTTGTCGCGTATTCGTGAAAGGTTTGTGCTGAGAGGACTGAGATCTTCACTTCATCGCATGCGATGATATTAGCACTACGTGGAGCCTCCGTTAGCAACGCCATTTCCCCCAAGATTGCTCCCGGTCCACTCCGGTCAATTTCATGTGGGACACCATGCTCATCAGCAACAACGATATTGGCCCAGCCATCGCGAATCAGAATGAGCGAATCACCTGGATCACCTTGGCGAATGAGATATTCACCGGGAGAAAACGATTTTTCGACCATGTGCGATTCGAGTTCGTCGGCTAATTCCGCGCGAAGCGTGTCGAACGGAAAACACTGCCGTAATCGGCGAGGGCCAGAAACTGGTAGTGGCTCTGTGGGGTTTGGCTTTTCTCCCTTCTTTTTACTGGGGCGTGCGACCGTCAATGTGACCGTGTGATTTGCGTTGTGATGTACGGGTTCAAATATTGTCTCTTCTGGGCGTGGAATGTCGATCAAACTCGAAGCTTGAGTCAAGTCAACGTCATCGGAACTCAACCCGACGCTACTGAGATGCGCTGAAGTCCGCTCGTTATCGATAACGCATAACTGATCGAGCAATTGGTTTCGCAACAGCGGAAACCGATCGACAAACCCAGTAATCGATGGTGAGGTTTCGTGGAAGTGATATTCACGCACGAGGAGTTTCAAAACCAAATCAGTATCGACGGCCAGTTCTGGGCAGCCTCGCAAGTACTCTTCGACGGTACGTCCCTCGCCAGAGGCCCATGTTCGAGCTTGGTCAACAAACAGTAATCGCGACCGTTGCTCTCGCTCTACATTTGGATGCGTCCGAAGAAACTCGAACAGATCAGGCGCCTGTGATCTCGCACTCCACAACGCCGAATATTCGCCCGCGAGAGTCATGTCCTCTCGGTCTTCAATATCGGGGGATGAAGTCTGATGAGCGGTCATCAGTAAATCTTCCTAATGTGGTGGCGAGGCTAATTGTGGAGGGTGCGAAGAAACGCGTTTTGCGCAACACGCGGTCAGTACACCTATCGAAAGTAAGCAAAAAGTCGAGTCTTGTCTACCAAGCGATTGCCTGACGAGACACTGGCAGGCTGGTGTTCAAAGCCAAAACATCACTGATGATGGAAGTATCCTTAAGAGTTCCGATCACACAATTCGTCGTGGTTTCGGTACAAACACCTGCGAAACACCAGAAGACCAGCCAGGACAGTACTCAAATTGGAGTGGCCTGCGAACAAGATCACTGCCCAATTGCGCCAGCGTTTGAGGCATTACAGATCGGTTCGTTTAGTTTTCGGTAATGTGACAGCGGAGCGTCGTCTTGACTGAGTACCTGAAGCAATTTTGCCAGCGTCAAAATTGCATCGGAGACGGGGTGCGGGTCTCGAAGCCACACACGTCCCGATGCCCCACCACCACAAATAGCCGCATCCTGACGCATCGTTTGCCACAAATCGGATTGCGTCCAGCCTCCTAGCCAACATCGAATGCCTCGATTGGAAAGTCGTGGTTGCAGACGGTCACGAGGTGCATTGTCGATCGCAACGGCTCCCGTTGGTTGTTCACTCAACATCAAGTCGGCAATGAGACACAAGAGATCGTCTGGCCCGACCAATTCTCCGAGGTCATCAAGCACGGCGACGTTCGATCCATCATCGTCAATTAAAAAACCGAAATCCGTCTGCTGAGCAAGGACCGCCTCACTGAGTCGCAGTACGTCGGCATCATCGACTCGTAGAAGGTTACGAGATCGTTGCGGCACATCGACCCAATGCAGCGACACTGGCAACTTGTCGAAAAGCAAATCGAGAGTTCGTCGAATCGATCGCACAGGGCAACCGACGGTGATGTTGAGCGGTCTGAGTGCATGAAAGTGCTTCACGAGCCCCGCAAGGTATGGCGTTGTCGCATTAAAGATTCGCTGTGTTCCACCTTGCCGTAAAGGGCGCGAGGTGCCCTGCTCATTCTGCTCGAGTAGATCATCAAGGCTCAGTGGCCGAGCCGAGTCGTTGAGCGGGGGCCAGCTTTCTGCGCGACGCCCCGCAGCAGAAATCGGTCGGCCATGCTTTCCGACAAAATCGAGACCAGTCCAGGATGGCTCGCATCCATGTCCAGTAATCATGATGCCGCCAGCTGCTTGCATGTGAGCAACGGCAAATCGAAAGCAAGGGACCGAGGCTTGTCCGATATCAATCACCTGGCAGCTCATTCGCCGTAATGCTGTCGCAACGCCCGTCACTAAGTCAGGAGACGACGGACGCTCGTCGAATGCTACAACAACGACAGGGCCGGTTCGGCGGATCGATCGTTTTGAATTGGCGTCCCGAGAATCACTGCGTCCTGAAAGAGGTGACGAGGCCCATAGTAAGTGAGCAAACGCAGAAGCAAACTCGCTCGCTTTATGGCGAGTCAATTCATTGAGGTAGACGCCACGAATTCCCTCAAGCGTGAATAGCGACCGTTGCACGGCGTTCGGCTGAACCGAATCGGTTGGCGGAAATTGAAGTTGCGGAAGTTGTCCAGATTCGCAGCGATGCGAGCACTCACGGCACTTCGGATAAAACGCCGCGAGCCGTGAAAGATGCACGGCTCGCGAAATCGAATGCGTCTCGCCGGGGCAAAGATATCGCGGTTCAGCAATCGGAAGCAGGTTGATCATTTCGGCTCGCGTCGATTTCGGCAGCGACGTTGGGTGACTAGACTCCACCGGACCATAGGTCAGTCTGACAAAACAGGTCAAGAACGGGTCGAACGGATGCACGCCACCAGCTTTCTCAAAACTCCCGCAGAAAAACCCTGCGGAACAATCGTCGTGATTTCCGGCGATGAGCGATCGCTAAAACTCGATTCATTTGCAGCGCTCGCCAAATTGATCTGCGGCGATGATTCGGACGGGTCGTCGGTCACGAAGTTTGCAGGGAAAGAGACTGATTGGAAAAGTGTCCGGGACGAGTTATTGACCGTCTCGATGTGGGGCGACCGGCGACTTGTCATCATCGAAAACGCGGATGATTTCGTTTCTGACAATCGTGCGACGCTCGAAAAGTACCTTGAAAAGCCCGCAAAAAAATCATTGCTGGTGCTTGATGTTGGTTCGTTCCCCAAAACAACGAAGTTGTACAAAGCGGTTGATAAAGTTGGTCTTCTCATTGAATGCACCGAACTACAAGGGGCCGAACTCACACGCTGGATTCAAGCGACGGTGAAGGATCGATTTGCCAAGCAGATCACACGCGATGCCGCGATGTTGATTCCCGAACTCGCAGGCTCGAATCTTGGGTTGTTGGAGCAGGAGCTTGAGAAGCTTGCGGCCTATTCTGGCGAGCGAACGCAGATCGACACCGATGATGTGAACAAGGTCGTTGGAGGATGGAAGGCCGAAACGACTTGGACAATGTTGAATGCGCTACGCGATGGTCAGTTGGGGTTCGCTTTGAATTGCCTGGATAAATTGCTGGTGGCTGGCGAGGCGGTCCCCAAACTACTCGGCGGTATGGTCTTCACGTTTCGCAAACTTGCGCTTGCGACGGAATACTCGCGACAGGGGTTGTCGCTTCATACAGCATTGAGCAAGGCGGGAGTTTTTCCGCGTGATATCGCGGCTGCGGAAAGTTACCTCCGGCGCATCGGTCGCCCACGTGCTCAACAGATTCTGAATTGGCTGCTGGAAACGGATTACAACCTCAAAGGTGGTTCGCGTACTTCGGATCGCCTCTTGATCGAACAGCTCTTTCTACAACTGAGCGGCAAGCTCGCCGTCTGAACGAAGCGCGAATCGCGAACGAGCGAAGGTATCTGCTCTCACTCTTTTGCGCGTCGTGCTAGTTTGAAACCAGGATGATTCATGTCATCGGCTGATAATCAAGAAGTTGACGACCACGATGGACGCCTTCGGAGGCAACGACGCGGGAGAATTTTGTTGATCGCTGCTTCGCTACTGTGGAGCATCAGTGCGATCCTCATTAAGTGCCCGACGATGCAAGAGATTCCGCTGGCTCAGCGTGGCATGATCCTGGCTTGCTACCGGACGCTTTTTGCAGCGGTGGGTTTACTTCCGTTCGTCAATTGGCGGCGAGCCTCTTTAAAGCCTCGCTTCATCCCTTCGGCAGTTTTATTTGCGGTGATGAATGTCCTGTTTATCAATGCATTCACTCGCACGACCGCAGGGGCTGCCTCGTTCTTGCAATACACGAGCACGGTTTGGGTGTTCTTATTTGGCTGGCTAGTGTTCAAAGAACGAATCCGTGGTCCCAATCTCGTGGCCATGCTCGGTGCAGTTGCT
>CAIJTL010000522.1 GCA_903823545.1 uncultured Planctomycetaceae bacterium | reverse complement strand
GCGACTGCTTGATTCGTCAGCACGTCCATTTCTTGAATCAACGTGTCGACTCGCCCCAGCAAATAGTAGTAAGCCGCCGAGGCAGAGATCGCGACACCGAGACCACTGGCCGTGGCAACGAGAGCCAAGCTGATACCGGAAGCGAGCAATTCTGTTTTGCCACTTCCCGACTGTTGAGACAACGCGTGGAACGCGCTGATCATTCCCAACACGGTGCCGAACAATCCCAACAACGGCGCGAGCATCGCCAATCCGCTGATCGCGCGGATGTTTTTCCGCAGGTGAAACAGTTCAGAATCAGCCAAGTCGCTGATTGTCACTCGAATCTCAAACGCGGGACGACCGGCATTCTCGACGACGATCGCAAAGAAATGTGCAATCGGACAATCGTTGTCTCGGCAGACTTGGACCAGCTCTTGAACTTTGGCCCGATCGAGTTCCCCTTCACGAAGCTGGCCAAGAAACCGCGATACGAACGCACGTGGCATGACTCGGCGCGACTGCAACGAAATGAACCGCTCGACCACGAACATGATTGTCATGACTGAGCAACCGACGAGCGCCCACATTGGCAGACCGCTGAGTCCCAAGAATAGTTCGCGCAGTTGAGCCCATCCGAGCGACAGCCCACCTTGGTTTCCTGCCGCCGCCGCCGCAGGTTTCGTCGCAGAAGTGGCGGAAGATTTCGTCGCGGGGACTTCAGGCTTCGCCGCCGCAGCGTCGCTTGTTGGCTCTGTCGACTTTGGCGGAGAGTCGACCGTGACCACTCCCCCTGTGTCTTGTGCAACCTGCATCGAAATGCCGGGTAGGATGGCTGTCGGCGGGCTTGCCGCAGATGTCGATGCGGCCGATCCGAGCAGGCTGACACACAGCGTTGCGATGACAAAACGGCGAACATTCCAGCAACAGTAATTCATCGAAGTGCTCATGAAAGGTCTAAGTGAGAACCGCGTACGGCTTTGAATGATTCAGGCGAGCGGTGTCGGAGTGTAGGCGAACCCCGCGTTCCGTTTGAAGGAGAACCTCGTAACATGATTAACAACGCATCAACACATGCCGTTGAGCGTTTCTTGCGAATGAGGGCGAGCGTGCGTAATCTTCGTTCGCCTCGGTTCCGGATGAAGACGTTCGACGAGTCACGGCGGCAAGGAATGGGATGCCATGAGGATGCGTGGGCTATTGGTGGTGCTGATTTGCTTCGGACTTACACTGAGTCTGAACGCGCCCGGCCAAGCGGCGGAGCCGATGCGGGAATTTCTCGACGGTCTGCGCTCGCGGCAGTATTTCGATTGGGCCATGCTTTATTTGGACCAACTTCAAGATCGAGCCGACCTTTCGTCTGACCTGCGAGCGCTGATTCCCTACGAGCGGGCGATGACGTTGAACGAGTCTGCACGGCATTCTGTCAGCCCGGAAACACAACAGCGACAACTCGACCAGGCACTTGGCTTTCTGGAGCAGTTCACCAAAGAAAGCCCGCAGCATCCACTGGCCGCAACCGCCAACAGCACTCGTGCGAACATCCTGTTGAGCAAGGCTCGAGTCGACATTCTCCAATCGAAGCTGCCGTCAAATAAAGACAATCGAGCGGAGTACCAAAACCGAGCGCGCGAACAAGTGAGTAAGGCTCACGAAGTTTTTGAGAAAGCTCACGAAGGTTACAAGAAAGCCTGGGAAGCGTTCCCAAAATTCATCGACAAGGGAGCGGAACCGGCCAAACACGAAGCTCGCGGCGTAGCCGAAGTTGCCTACATGCGTGCTCAGCTCGATCTAGCATTATGTCAATTTGAAGAGGCTCAGACCTACGACAAGAACGCTTCCAACTACGGATTTCATCTGAAAAAGTCGTTGGAAATGTTTCACGATGTCTTCGTGAAATACAGAGCGACCGTAGGTGGCCTGCACGCTCAAATGTGGGAAGCAAAGTGCTATGAGGAAATGGATGATCCGCAGCGAGCACTCGGTATTTATGCGGAGTTGCTCGGCCATCCAGCGGAAGGCTTGAAGCCGTTGCAGGATCAGGTGCGACACTTTCGCTTGATCTGCTTGAATCACGACCATCGTCGCGAATATTCCAACGCTATTGCGGAAGCCGACGACTGGCTCAAGACCGCAAAGCCGATCGAACAACGGAGCCAAGCGGGACAGGGAATTCGCTGGGAGCTGGTCGTCGCGTTGGAAAAACTCGCCGACACTTCTGGAACAACGGCAGGCGAGAAAGACAAACTCCTGCGACAAGCGGTCGCACATCTGACGCAGCTCAGCAAATGGTCGGGGCCATATCGCGACCTCGCGCAACAACGAGTTCGAGATTTGAGTCTGCGTCAGCGCGGCAAGGACGGATCGGGAGACCCGAAGGATTTCGATTCGGCACTTGTGCTTGGCCGCGATTTGATGAAGCGAGTCAACGAAAAGAAAACGCTGGTCGATGCGGCCACAAACGACAAACGCCCTCGCGATGAGATCGAAAAGCTTCGCACAGAATTCCGACAACTTCTGAAGGAGCAGATCCGCGTGCTGCGACTCGCGCTCAGTTTTTCTGATCGCGGCGTTGCGAGGGCAGACGTCAATCAGGCCCGCTACTACTTGTCTTACGGCTATTACTTGGCCGATCGTCCTTACGAATCGGCGATCGCTGCGGAAGCGGTTGCGTTCGGTACGACGAAGGACAAGCAAGAAGAGCAAACGGCACTTGATGCAGCGTATCTTGGCGTTGCGGCGTATATCAAAGGCTTCAATCAGACTCCAAACGAAGTCAAAGTCCTGCGTGAAGTTGATACAACCATGATGGTTCGATTGGCGAATTTCATCACTAACAAATGGCCCTCGCACGCCAAGAGTAATGAAACTCGAATGCTCGTAGGTCGCACGTTTGGGCAAATGGAACAACCCCAAACGGCAGCCTCTTGGTATCTCAAGGTTCCTGAAACAGCCGAGATTTTTCCAGAAGCGCAATGCGCCGCAGGTCACGCACTGTGGCAACAATACCTAACTGCCTCGCTGATTGAAGACGTCACCCAGCGTGCATCACCAGATGATCTCACAAAGTGGCGCACCGATGCGGAAAAGTCATTGAAGCTCGGTATCGAGCGGACTCAGAGAAAAATTCCAGAACAAGGGAAGACGCCGGACGAGTTGATTGTCGCGAAAACTTCTCTCGCGGAGATTCTGCTGACTGCGGGCGAATACGAACCGGCGATCGACCTCATCCAAAAGAAACCGCATTCGGTACTCGATGCAATTGCGGTTGATGACGAGAAGCGGCGCCCTTCGCATCCAAACGTACGTAGTGCGCGATTTGCATCGCATGTCTATCAATTGCAACTTCGTGGCAGAGTCGGATTACAGCAGCTAGACGCGGCTCGCGAAGTGATGGCTCAATTAGAACAACTCGCCGAACACAGCGGCGGAGCAGACGCGATCACTGCCGTCTATGTGCAACTTGGTCGTGAACTGGAAAAGGAACTCGGCCGGCTCAAAGGGGCCGGAAATAAACAGCGATTTGACGAAGTTCGCCGGTCGTTCGAGGACTTCTTGGACGCCATGTATAAGCGGCCTGACCAAAACTTTTCGTCGATGACTTGGATCGCGGAAACCTATTACGGACTCGCACAATCAACGGGTGACAATGCGAAAGACTCCGGCCAATATTTTGAACGCGCTGCAGCCACGTATCAGTCGATTCTTGAACGAGCCAAGCAGGGAAAAGCATTTGCCGACAAAGACCGTTTATCAGGTATCCGATTGCGGCTAGCCAACTGCAAGCGACGACAAGGTGACTTCAAAGGGGCCGAAAGTGTGCTCAAGAGTCTGCTCGTCGAACGGCCTCGCGCAACGGACGTGCAATTTGAAGCGGCCTACGTTTGGCATGATCAAGGTTTGTCCGGAAAGACCGACTTTTTGAAGAAAGCGTTGCAGGGAGGCACGATCGGTGACAAAGCTCGAGTCTGGGGCTGGAATGATCTGAGCATGAGACTGCAACGTCTCGTCTCCGACGGTCGTCCTGAATCGAAAGAGCGCTATGGCGATAAGCTGTTTGAAGCGTGGTACAACACCTCCCTTTGCCGTCAGAAACTCGGAATTGCGCAAGCGAGTACCGCCAAAAAACAAGCGGAACTCGAAACCGCCAAGCAAGTCATTCAAACCTTCGTCCAAATCACAGGCGACTTCCCTAACGACTGGTGGAAGAAGTTCGATCGCCTCTATCGACAGATCCAAGCAGATCTTGGCCAAGCTCCCAGCCCTCTCGAACGCCCCAAAGAAATTGTTGTCGCATCTTCGAGCTTGAAAAAGTCCGCGTCCGACGAGGTCTCTGAAGCGACCGCAACTGATAAAGCCGACGCAAAGAAAAAGGACGAGCGAGTTGCGGCTAAGAAACCAGAAGAGAGTTCGTCGATGGGGGTCATTCTTTTTCTGCTGGTCATTGTCGGCGGCGGTGGAACCGTTGCGTGGATGTTGATCAACAAGAAGCCTCGGCGCTCAACTGTGTTACATCAGCCATCAACTGACGACATGCCGCTTTTTCCAATGGGAGGAGAACCTGTCGCTGGGGTCTCGCCGGCACTCGAAATGCCTGAATTTGCAATGCCACGTAAACCGGTCAAGAAATCCACTCCAGGAAAGCCCGCTCGGCCAAAGGGAAATCCACAGTAGTTCAGAGCTCAGCACCAACTCCGAAAATCGATTGTCCGCTGTTAATCTAGTCGAACACAAAACATCATCTTCCGCCAAGTGAAAACAGAAGTTTCACAGGGAAACAATTATGACTCGAAAACTATCTCTCCTCGCAACGACCATCGGCGCCGTCGCTTTTACGGTCAGTCCACTTTGGGCAATCGATATCGTCACTCGAAAGAGCACCACGAAGCAGGTGCAGGGCGAGATCGGAGCGATCAGCAAAACAGAAGTAACGGTCAAGCCTCGCAACGGCGAGCCAGACAAGATCCCCGCTAACGACATCGCCAATGTTAAGTGGGACGGTGAACCGGCAAAGCTCAATATCGCTCGTGGTAACGAAGACCGAGGTCTCTTCGGTCAAGCACTAGATGCTTACACAGAGGTTCACAAAGACGCGAGCGGAAAGCTGAAAACGCATCTTGAGTTTTTGATCGCTCGCACGTTGGCCAAGCAGGCCCTCGAAGATGCCAGCAAGATTGATGAGGCCATCAAAAAGCTCGAAGCATTCTCTAAGAATGAACACTTTGCTCACTTTGAGACGATGAGCTATCTCGGTCAGGTTTACGCCGCTAAAGGGGATTTCGCCAAATCACAAGCGGCCTATGAAGCGTTGGGCAAAGCTCCCTGGAACGATTTCAAGATGGCGTCCAAGATCGCCGTCGGTCGTATGCAGCTCAAGCAGAATGACATTGCCGGTGCCGAGAAGACCTTCAGCGAAGCGGCCTCGGGCAAAGCGGAAACTGATGCTGAAAAGGCTCGACTCGCCGAAGCGCAAGTCGGCAAAGCAGCTTGTCTCGTCAAGCAGATGAAAATTGACGATGGGCTGAAACTGATTGAAGAGGTCATCAAGACCACCTCGGTCGATGAAGCTCGCGCGATGTCCGAGGCTTATGTGATTCAAGGTGATTGCTTGCAGGCTCAACAGAAGTTGAAGGAAGCGGCGATTGCTTACTTGCATGTTCCGGTCCTCTTCCCGAAGGAAAAGTCCGCTCACGCCGAGGCGCTTTACAACCTCGCAAAAATTTCAGGTGCGATCGGACAACCCGATCGCGCCGCCGCAGCCCGCGAAGATTTGCTCTCGCTCTTCCCGGACAGCGAATGGGTCAAAAAGCTCGGCGATGCTCCTGCAGCGGCCACCGAAGAGAAGCCGACGGAGAAGTCGGAAAAGTAGCACCGCCGCACATAGCCGCAAGTTGCCAGCTTGTGGTTCGCCATTCACGGCAGGAGATCGCAATGCAGTCGGATCGACGAGCAAATTACGGGACTTCGTTTTGGTGGACTCGTGCGTGTATTGTCGTCCTCGGTTTCACTTTGATTTGCCTGGTCTCAACGACGACGACTGTCGCATTTCAAGACACCGATGCGAAAGATGCGGTTGGTGATGACAAAGCGATGCCGGTTGAGATGCCTGCGGAACCGGTCATGAAGCCTGCTGAAGTCGCCCCTGCTGCTCCCGTTGATGTCGTTGGTGGAGATCAGCCAACGCAGAAGAATTTCCTCGAATGGCTCATCGCAGCATCGGGACCATTTGGTGCTTGTATCTTTGTCGAATCTTTCATCATGGTCGCCTTGATCATCATGTGCTTGCTGCAAATTCGGCGTCAGAACTTCCTGCCGCCAGAGTTCATCACCGGCTACGAAGCCAAATTGAGTGCTCAGGATTACCAGGGAGCGTTTAACCTCGCGAGAAGCGACGAATCGTTGCTGGCTCGCTTGTTGGCCATCGGCATGTCGAAGTTTCAACGAGGCCCAGATGCCGTGATGAAGGCGATGAGTGAGCTCGGCGAAGACGAAAACATGATGCTGGAGCACCGCCTCAATTACCTCGCACTGATCGCGACGACCGCACCGATGTTTGGTTTGCTGGGAACCGTCCAAGGCATGGTCCAAGCGTTTGAAGAGATCGCAAACTCAAACACGACACCGAAGCCGTCCGAGTTGGCCGAAGGAATCCAGCTTGCATTGGTCACGACTCTGGAGGGTTTGGTCGTCGCGATCCCCGCCATGATCGCCTACAGCCTGCTCCGAAACCGAGTCATCCGCTTGATGTTTGACACGGGCATCATGAGCGAAGACTTGATCAACCGCCTCCCTCCACGACCGGCAGGTAGTCCGCCAACGACAGTGTCGTAAGCTGATCATCAAGCAAGCTCGGTGCGGTTGCATTTTTGCGGCCTTTACCGCGTTGATTTGAATCCGACCGATGCCATTCAAATCGCGTCGATCCACTTCGTGTTGACGACGAACAACTCATCCACGAGATCGCCGCTGGCGGAGATTACAGTATCGAGTCGGTTCTTGCCTGAGCCGCTACTGCCGGAGAGGGTGTCGTTGCCGGATTCGCCATCGACGAAGTCGTCACCAGAACTACCTCTGGCGAAATCATTCCCCAAGCCAGCTCGCAGGCGATCGTTGCCGTCGCCGCCGATCAAAGTGTCGTCGCCATCTTCACCAAGGAGGCTATCGTTGCCGGAGTCACCAGACAGGGCGTCGTTGCCGATGCCACCTTGCAGAGTGTCGTTGCCTGCTCCGCCGAGGAGAGTATCGTTGCCAATGCCTCCCACGATCGAATCTCGGCCGGCATCGCCGCTGATCTGATCGTTGCCACCATTGCCGATGAGACGGTCGTTATCGAAACCTCCTTGAATGGTGTCGGCTCCCGATCCACCCAGCAGCGTGTCGTTTCCAGTGCCACCCAAGAGTCGTAGTGACGCGGCAATGGCCGACGCATCCACTCGATCATTCCCCGCACCGCAGTTGATCGTGATCTTCGCGGCGAATGTCCCATCGAGCGACTGAATAGAGATCGTGTCGTTCAGCGAACCGCCGTTGATAATCAACTCATTGAGAGGGCTGACGAACGACGACGTCACACCGTCTATTGTGATTTGCGATAGGCCATTGTTTGGATTGTTGTCATCGCGAATGACTATCGTATGTGCGACGTTCGGAAAGACATTGATCGTGTGTGACTCTGGAGCATTCCGAGCACCCCGCCCTGCCCCGCTGTTCGGTACGCTTACTTCCCAGCCGATGTCCTTCAAAGCGGCAAAGTCGAGCAATGAGAATTGCTTTCGTTGCCCGACCTTCAGCGTCGGGTCCATTTCGACTTCGTGATTTTCGTCGCTCACACCTTCCGCAAAGTGGGAGGCATCGGCGGTTACCGGAACCGATCCACTCCCGGCGTCGTATTCCGCCACGGAATTCGGGCCGGTGAAAGAGGTTCCCGAAACGTAGCGATCCCATGAAGCCGCCGTTCCGATTCCAAATATGTGCCCCAGTTCGTGCGTCGCGACGGAGAGGAAATCATTTTTCCCATTTGTGAGGCCCTCGGTTGTTTCGCCGAAGTACCAGTTGGCTCCGCTGTCGAACGTAATCGCTCCCCCCCACGGACCGAAATCGGTGGCAGTCTTTGTGAGGGCTCCGATTTGTCCGCGCGCCGAAACCAAGTCCAACCAAGCGGTCGAACCTGTTGATGAGTAACCTCCGGGACCACCAAACGCCAACGGTCCAATGTCCCGAGCACCGACAAATACGACCAATGTATCCGCTGGTATCTTCAGGTTTTTGACATGTCTCAGGTTGGTTGATGCGGGGTCGCTGAAGCTGGCAGTCCAAGTATTCCTGCCGCTCGGTGAGATCGCCCACAAGCTATCGTGAAGCTGGTTGCCGATCGTTTGCCCAGCGAGTTCTAACAGCGCTCGACGAGCGGGATCGTCAAAGAATTGGCTCGTGTCTCGGCTGTAGTCAAACTGAATTGAAATCGTCAGCAGTTGTCGTTGTTCAAGTTGCTCAGCAAATTTCGATAGTGATTTTCGACGGCCTCGCATCGCGAGCCGAAACGATTTCAACTGTTCGAACAACGATAGCATGAGGGCTTCCGGTGAGACGCGACCGGAAATCCATCTCCGCAGCTAAACTCCGTAGATCAACAATCAGACATCGAATAGCTCAGCCGTGAAACTTCCCGCAGAGGACGTTATTGGACTCATAACCGGGCCGAGATAATCGGACTGGTTGGCACGGCGATGCCTAACGGACAATTGGCAACAATCGGCAGAGTCCCGATGAAGCCCTACGGTTTCTCTTCTCGTCAGCCTTGTTAACGTTATCCCGTCTGGCCTGTTTTGTTTTTGCCCGTGCGCCGAAAGATGGCTTGAGTTATTGCGGAGTTCGTCATGCTTCATATGCGTTCGAAATCGCCTCATTCAAACTTGCTAGGAGTGTTTGGCTTTGTCGCCTGTGCCTTGTTCCTGACGCGATTCGTTGTTTTTGGTGCGGACAGTTCACCAAAGAAGCCGGATCCGTTTGTAGATCGCGTCGTCTCGTTCGAGCCCGGACTTGGTGCTGGATACGGCGAAAAACAATTACCCGACATTGTGCTCGGTGGCCCGCGAGGTGAAGGGAAGTTGGCACCGTCGAACCACGTCCTGTCATTGGGAAATGGCGGTCGGATCACCTTGGAGTTTGTCGACAATGAAGTGATTGATGGCGATGGTCCCGATTTGTTGGTTTTTGAGAACCCGTTTCTCGAGCGTCCCGGAGATGACCCGAACCGCGGGTATTTTGAACTGGCAAAAGTGGAACTCAGCCATGATGGTATTCAGTGGCATGAGATTCCGTACGACAAGGGGTCTCGCAAAGGTTGTGCAGGGCATCATCCGGTTTTAGCCAACGTTGATGACAACGAGATTGATCCGACTAATCCCGCTAAAGCAGGAGGTGATCCGTTTGATCTGAAGGATGTGGGCCTGAAGATCGTTCGGTTCGTACGGATCACAGATCTTGGCAACGGCTCCGGAGACAATGGTACTTCGGGCTTTGATCTCGACGCCGTGGCCGCCGTGCATTCACGAGCCAGGAAGTAAGTTAAGAAATTAAACGGAATCCCAGTCAGTGAAAAACAAGTTGAGGATCGAGCATGACACCCGCTATTTCTGAAGTTGCCGAAGCATTGTCGATTCACATGCCAGAAGTTTTGCGTTGGGCGGGAGCGATCGCTCGGCAATTGCGAAAGTTCAATGTGGCCCTCAGTGGCAAGTCATCAGGAAGCGCGGAGACCGATGCGCTGACACTGGCTGATTTGACGGTGCAAGAACTGGTCGTCTCGGCGTTGCGAGATCGTTCGCCACTATTTCGGCAATGTCGCATTGAGGCCGAGGAAGCGAACGGCGACATCGGACTCTTTTCGACCGATGCCGAGTTGGTCATCGCACTCGATCCAATCGACGGGACGAAGCAGTATCGCGATCGGACGGGTAACGGTTACGCTGTGATGCTGCATCTGCGAGACAGCCAAACGCTGCATTACTCGTTGGTCTTTGTGCCAGAGACCAGCGCGACGGGCACTTGGGTCGAAGCGATCGGCTCACGGATCGTTTGCGGACCGGATGATCCCAACCGCCTTGCGCGAGAAGTGCTCAATTCGATGCCAGCGATTACTTCGGACACTCGTCCGAAGTCGAAGAAAATCTACTCGATCGGCTTTCAGAAACAAGACGCAGAACGAGCCGCTGCTGTTACGAAAGCTGGTCTACACGGGTTCGCTCCCGACGACATGCCAGGGAGCATCTATCCATTGCTCGCGACCGGCGAGTTCGGTGGAAGCCTGATCCATTCGCCGAACATTTATGACTTTCCCGTCTCATTACACTTGGCTCGCATCTTAGGTGGCGATGCAGTTTGGACCGACACCGGCGAACCGGTCCATTTTCGCGAACTCTGGCTCGACGATCGAGCAGACATGCTCCGCCTTCCGCGTATCGTGGCCTGTAGCGCCGACCGAGAAACGCTCGACATCCTCAAAGCCACCGCCCAAGGCTGGCCGCCGAATCGGTACAACGATTGAGGCTGTTGCCACGTCTTACGTAGCCATCACGCGGAGCGATAACGACTACGTACTGGCCGCTGCATGTCTTCCGGAGCGAACCAGACCCGCAGTTTTTCGCCACGCATCTTCTCGTGCAGCCGCCGAGCGAACTCCTCGTCCTGGCTGCGATCGCTGATGAAGCACGATTGGTATTCAATCGGCTGCACCGTCCTGATGAGCGACGGCAGGTCGGTAATGAAATCCTCCGGCACGCCGCACCCGCGTCTAGTTTTGGTGCAATACACCTGACGGCGAGTCGATAAACCGAGGTGTCCCAAGTGCCTCCAAGAGGTCGGTTGGATAATGACTCGGATCCGCACCACGGACGAAAACGGGAGTTGTGTCGTCCGTGTAGAACAGCATCACGTCGCCGAGTTCCAGAATACGGAATACTCGAGCGAGATAATCAGGATGAACAATCGGGCGTGAAATCATTATTCCTTTGATGTGATTCGTTTCCGGTGCATCCTGGCCAAGATAAATGAAATCGATGTTGGCAGGTGGGTTTTCAAAGCGAACGCTCAAGTAGCCGTCACTGTTCCAGTCTGTGTCTCTCGTCGAAAGAATGTCGCGAATGACATCAAATGCGAAACCAACGGGCTCGCCATCACGGTAGTTCCAAATATTGGCTTCGATGCTCAAAGTGGAGCCTCCTGAAAGAAATTGGCGGACGGCCAGCTTACCTGACGCTGGGTGCAAAGCACAAAAACTTGGGACGGAGATTGCGGGGCTGGCATGTCACCGCCTCGATGGGCCGGAACGCTCACGGTGCCAAGGCTTGTTCCTTTTCGGCCATCTCCTTCTGCACCGCGGCGATCACTACGAGCGGCAAGAGCACCTTGTCGCGCGGTGCGTCGGCCGGAGGCAACTCCCCCTTGGCGAACGCTCGCAGGTGACGGTCCACCTCCGCTTTGAACTCGGCCTCAGTCGCGAACCCGTGATACAGCACCTGCCGCGACTCTTCGAGCGACTTGCGGAAGTCGAGCACCTTCTGAAGCTGCTGGCCAGCGTCGGCCAGCGACGCCGATCCCGTAGGTTGGGACTCCGTCCCGACCGTTCGGATGCTCACCCGGTCGGGACGGAGTCCCAACCTACATGCGTCGCAGCGGTCAATCTCCCGATTGATCACCTCCTGCGACCGCCGCCCCGTCGAGGCCAACGTGTCCTCCCAGCCGAGCGGCTCGAACGTGATGTCCAGCGCGTCGCCAAAGCCAGCGTTGAGTTCCTCCAGCACTTGCTTGAACGCCGCCCGCTCCACCGCCAAATCACCCGGCGAGGCAATGAAGACGCGAATCGTGCGAACGGCGGACATGTGCGGCGCTCCTGGTGGCGTGATCGACAATGTGATCAGATTATTCTGGCATCCGATCACATTTGCCAGACGCGGAGTGCATCTATCACCAGAACGACCTCCGATGAGACGTTTTCCCGCTTAACTCAGCAGCAACTCCAAATCATCCCTGCCGAGGCTGCGGATGAGGCTGTTGTCGGCGTTGATGATGGCGTCGGCGAGGTCGCGTTTGGTGGCTTGAAGTTGCAGGACTTTTTCCTCGACGGTGTCACGAGCGATGAGGCGGTAGGCGAAGACTTGTTTGTCTTGGCCGATGCGGTGGGTGCGGTCGATGGCTTGGGCTTCGACGGCGGGGTTCCACCACGGGTCGAGCAGGAAGACGTAATCGGCGGCGGTCAGATTCAGGCCAGTGCCGCCCGCTTTCAGGCTGATCAGGAACAGGCGGCATTCAGGATCGGTTTGGAAGTGATCGACTTTCGATTGTCGATCGCGCGTGCGGCCGTCGAGGTATTCGTAGTCGATCTGCTCGGCATCGAGCCGGTTGCGAACGATCGCAAGGAAGCTGGTGAACTGCGAGAAGACCAAGACCTTGTGCCCCTCGTCCATCAGTTCTTGAATCTGCGGCAACAGCACGTCGAGCTTCGCGCTCGGCTCGTCGGTTTTGGTCTTGTCGATCAGGCCGATGTGGCAGGACGCCTGACGCAGACGGAGCAGCGCTTCGAGGATGTGCATCTTCGACTTCGACAGGCCGTCGCGGTCGATGCGGCCCAACAGCGATTGACGGTAATGAGCGCGGAGTTCGTCGTAGTGCTTGCGTTGGTCTGCTTCGAGTTCGCAGTAGAGGGTTTGCTCAAGCTTCTCAGGCAGGTCTTTCGCGACCTCGGATTTCGTGCGTCGCAGCAGGAACGGACGCAGCGCTTTCGCCAGGATTTCGCGAGAATCTTGCGAGGGGTTGCGAGCACCGGCTCCGCCGAGCTTCAGAACAGAGGCGGTTCCCAACATCCCCGGATTGAGGAATTCAAACAGGCTCCACAATTCGCCGAGATGGTTTTCGACCGGCGTGCCGCTCATCGCCAATCGGTGCTTCGCGCGAATCAAGCGAGCGGCTTTCGCCGATTCGGTGTTCGCGTTCTTGATCGCCTGAGCTTCGTCCAAGATGCAGTAATCGAACTCGACATCTTTGAAGAGCAGCGCGTCTTTGCGCAGCGTGCCGTAGGTCGTGACAATCAGATCGAAGTCGTCGAAATGCTCGTTCGCCTTGATCCGCTCGATCCCCGTGTGATCGAGCAATCGCAACTTCGGTGCGAACTTGGCCGCCTCTTGCTTCCAGTTGAAGATGAGCGTCTTGGGCACGACCACCAGCGACGGGCCGGGGCGTTTCTCCGGCGGCAATTCCGCACGCAGCTTGCGGCGCGAGTCGAGCAGCGCGAGCACTTGCACAGTCTTTCCCAAACCCATGTCGTCGGCCAAGCAGCCGTTGAATTGGAACTCCTGCAAGAAGTGCAGCCAGCCGAGCCCTTCGCGCTGATAGCCGCGCAGCGTCCCTGTGAACGAGTCGACCGGATCACAGGCCGAGACGCCCGAGAAACTTTTCAACCGTTGCCTCGCTTGATCAAAGACCGCGTCAAACGTCGCTTCCGGCTGTGCCGCGAGCAGCGCGTCGAGCAGGCCGACTTGCGACGCACTGAAACGCAAATGATCCGACTGCTTCGTCCCCAGCCCGGCCAACATGCCGTATTTTTCCAGCCACTCCTGCGGCAACATGCCGAGCGATCCATCCGACAAGACGACCGAGTTTTCACCCTTCTTTAGTGCCGCTAGCAAATCAGGCAATTGTGCTTTCGTCGTTCCGAAATCGACGGTGCCGTGCAATTCAAACCAGTCGATCCCCGACTTCACCGACACGTCCATGCTGACCGCCGAGCGATACAGCTTCCCTTCGGATTCGATCTTCCAACCTTCGGTCATGAGCGATGGCATCAGCTCCGCAAACTTGCGAGGTGCAATCTCAACATCGCCCTTCACCCACTGTGGAGCGTCAGCAAATCCTTGCTCAAAGACTCGGCGGCGCAACGCTTGTTCGGCCTGGCGGTCGCGTCGCACGATGCGACGTTGAACAGGGTCGAAAACACGTTCCGCCTTGGACTTTGAACCGATGACCGCATCGCCGTACTCAAAGCAAACGTCCGCAGTGATCTTCCCTTGCCTACCACGTTCACTCGACACCACCAAATGAATCTTCGGGGCAGTCACTATCTCTTCGATCTTGTACTCCGGCGGCAATTCGAGCTTCGGCACGTTACCGGTCCGAAACAACTCTGATAGGAGCTGATCCAGTTCACCCACCGGAACGAGCAGCGGTCGGCCGCCCGCGAATGCAGTCAACCATTGATGCTTGGCCCAATCCACCACGTACGACACTTTGTTCTGACAGAAGAGCAATCCCGAACTTGCCACTTTGAGCGCAGCTCCGCTTGACTGCAAAGGCCTGCAACGAGCGAAAAATGTTTGAACGACATGATGTTTCCCAGTTGGATCAAGCGGCGCACACAACGTGGCCTCCCAAGGACCATCGGTATCCCAAGTCAACGGCATCAACTCCTTGTCGCTGGGTGTTTCTGGCAGTCGAGCAAATAACTGCCCGGTCGAACTAGCCAACATCAGAAGCCGCTCACGCAATCGCGCTGGGACCACCACCTCACTGCTGACCGGTGAATACTCATGCGAGTATGGATTCAACGAAGTGCTTAAGGCGGCGATCTCATGCATCACATCGCGATCGGTCGCACTCTTTAGCTTCGTGATGTCCTGGCGAGTGATCTGAGTCTTTTTGATCTCCGTCAAACCATTGGCGGCGACTTGCCGGTAGGCCCATTCCAAAACGAATGACTCTCCACTCGCCTGCT
>CAIJTL010000521.1 GCA_903823545.1 uncultured Planctomycetaceae bacterium | reverse complement strand
TCGAGCGTCTGCTCTTCGGTGAGTCCCGCGAACGGAATGGAACTCAGCGATTTGAAAATCGCCGCTTGAGTATCCGCACTTCCCAAGCGAGCCAGAGCTAGCAGCGCGGTGAAGGCCGCATGAGGCTGCTTTTCAGCCAGTGCTTTGGCCTGCCATTCGGCGACGGGATTCCGTTCGACCGCCAAGCGAGCCGCATACCGAATGTAGCGATCCGAGCTATTCAAATGGGGCCACGCAAACGGGACGGTTGCGGGATCAGCCTTAATGTTGAGTCCCTCCAATTTGTGTCGCAGCTCTCGAGCTTCGGCACCGCTCTTGTCCTTCAGCTCATTCGCGGCGACCGTCGAAGCGGGTTCTGTCCCGGTGTAGCTGACTCGAAACAAACTCGCTTGAGTCCCTCGACCACCGATCGCGAAATACATCGAGCCGTCGTTCCCAATCACAACGTCGGTCAGGTTCAGAGGCGTCTTCCCCTTGTTGGTTCGCAGCGACTTGGGAGCGACGAAATTCTCAAACGTTCCCGTATAGCCAGCCCCTTTGGGAGAGAGATGCACGGCAATCAAGCGGCCGTAGGTCCAATCGCAGATATAAAAAGCCTTCTGGTATTTGACGGGAAATTTCGCACCGCTTCCAAAGATCACTCCAGTTGGGCAACCGATGCCGATTGTGGTCGATTGAGGCAAGCTGTCGTGATAGTACTCCGGCCATTTGGCGCTCCCTTCGCGGAAGCCGTTGTCGCCGCCACGAACCGAATGGAAGACATGCACCGGGCGATACCACGGATTGCCCCAGTCCCATTCCATGTCGCTGTCGAAACCAAACAGTTCACCGTCGGCATTGAATCCGATGTCATACGTATTTCGCTGACCGGCGGAAAACAGTTCGGCGTTCTTTCCGTCTAAATCCATTCGAGCCACAAACCCGCCCGGTGGCTGTCGACCCGCTCCGAAGCCGTTGCCATCTTCAGCTCGCTTGAGCGCCAGATCGTCTCCGTAACTTCGGTGAGGTGACGTTTCTACCAGATCGTTGGGGACATCTACGAAATTGCCGCAGACTATATACAGCTTCTTGTCCGGCCCCAGCACGATGCCGTGAGCGCCATGCTCGCCCGCTCCGCCGCGCCATTCTCGGAGTTGTTCGACATCATCGTAGCTGTCATCCCCCTTCGTATCTTTGCAGCGAAACAAACAATACTTCCCGTTGGCTCCCGCTCCGTTGAGATACAGGACGTTTTCCACAAAGAGCATCCCCATCGTTTCGGTGACGGGAATTGTGAGCGTCTCCTTTTTGACGACCTTGCTGCCGTCGAGGGTGACTCGCGTAATCGCTTGGCCGCGCTGTCCGCCTAAAAGTAGCCGCCCCTTGGGATCTGTGGTCATGCAAATCCATGATCCGTTCTTGGGAGCGTCGGACTTCAAAACATGCTCGATCGTGAATCCCGGAAGCGTCTCCAAGACTTCGACAGGATCGACGGTCACATCGGCCGGTGGTGCCGATCCATCGGCAGGTCCGTAAACGGCCTTCGTGATGACGAGCTTTTGGCCTGCTGGAACAACAATCTCAAGTCGCCCGCTTTCACCGACTTCCTTCTTGAGATTCTCGTTGTCAACGCGGTATTCGACGGTCAGCTTTTTCGTAATACCCGGCGCTGTGTCGCCGAATGTCGTGTTATCAGCATTGATGGTCAGCTTATTGTTCTTAACTGCTGCTGTGACCACGCTCGTGACGTTGGTGGCGTCGTCGGCGAATCCTTGTG
>CAIJTL010000520.1 GCA_903823545.1 uncultured Planctomycetaceae bacterium | reverse complement strand
GGCCGCATTCGAGACAACATCGTTGAATTTCAGACGAAGTTGCTCAACCAATCAGTCTCACTCATACGAGAGGATGCGGGACGACGCGTTGAGCTGCGACAGCGATATCTGCCGCTGAAGCGAGTAGGCATTTGTGTTCCCGGTGGTGCGGCGGCATATCCATCCACATTGTTGATGACGGCGGTTCCCGCTCAGGTGGCAGGTGTCAAAGAGATCGCCGTCGTCGTCCCTCCAACAGACTTTGGTGGCTACAACCGCGAACTTCTGGCCGCATGCAAATTGCTTGGCATTACCGAGGTTTACCGAGTTGGCGGAGCCCAGGCAGTCGCCGCATTAGCCTACGGAGTCGAAGGAATTCCTCGCGTCGACAAGATCGTCGGACCAGGGAATTTGTTCGTCGCGCTCGCGAAACGTTTTGTTTACGGCGAAGTCGACATCGACAGCATCGCCGGACCGAGCGAGGTTGTCGTCCTTGCCGATTCATCGGCGCGAGCAGATTTCATCGCCAGTGATCTCATTTCACAAGCGGAACACAGTCCCGGTTCCGGGGTGCTCATTACTTGGCACGCACCGTTGATTGAAGCAGTCCGCGAAGAACTCACAAAACAACTGAGCCAGCTTCAACGGGGCGATCTCGCTCGCCAAAGCCTTGAGGATTACGGAGCGTTGATTCTCGCTCGTAACGAAGACGAAGCCTGTCGATTCTCGGATCAATTGGCTCCAGAACACCTCCATATCTCGACCGACAATCCCGACGCGATCTTAGCAAAGCTGCAAAACGCGGGGGCGATCTTTATGGGGCATCACACACCCGTTGCGGTTGGAGACTACGTTGCAGGCCCGTCACACGTTCTCCCAACAGGTGGAACAGCTCGCTTTGCGAACGGACTTTGCGCGAACGATTTTCTGAAACGATCGTCCGTGATCAGCTACAACGCAGCAGCACTCGCAGCAGTAGCCGACGACATCCGCCGCATGGCACACGTCGAAGGACTAACGGCTCACAGCGCGAGCGTTGATATCCGACTGAAGTAGATGTTGTTGGAGAGTCTTCAACGCGAAGGTGCAAAGGACCGCAAAGATTCGCAAAGGATTTCAGAGACTCACTCTTTGCGTTCCTTCGCGGCCCTTTACACCTCTGCGTTGAAACTCCCCGATGTAACGATGCCGCTTCAGTGACTACGGCTTGACGACTCCAACTTCACGAACGCCCGATCCTTTTTGTTTGGTGGCTGAATCGCCGAGGTCCGCTCTCGCTTTGTCGGCAAGTGCTTTTAGACGAGCGACGACATCTGAGTGTTGTTCGGCGACGTCAGTTGTCTCGGCGCGATCGGCATTGAGGTCAAACAGCGCTAGACCAATTTCTTTCTGCGCGGCTTTCCCAGGCTTGCCGTCAGCTCCGACGTTCATCGAGCTGACAGAAACAAACGGATGCGGAAAGTGCAACTTCCACTGACCACTACGAACCGCATGCAGTTGTTGACCCCAATAAAAATACAACGCTTCGTGAGGAGTTTTCGCGTTCGACGTCCCATTGATCAGCGGCCAAATATCGAGGCCATCGATCGGACGTTTCGGCAATTCGGCACCGACAAGCTTCGTAATCGTGGGCAGAATGTCGATTGTCATGATCGGCTCACGACAGGTTTGGCCGGCGGGAATTTTGCCGGGCCAACTCATCACGCACGGGACTCGAACGCCACCTTCCCATGCAGTTCCTTTCCCTTCTCGCAGTCCGCTCGTGCCCCCCGCGTGATTGCCGTAGGTCAGCCACGGCCCGTTGTCTGAGGTGAAGATGACAAGCGTGTTCTGCGTCAGACCAAGTCGTTCCAGCGTCGTCGTGATCTCGCCGACGGACCAGTCGATCTCTTGGATCACATCTCCGTACAGACCTTGAGCCGACTTCCCTTTTTGTTTGTCGGACACAAACAAAGGGACGTGCGGCATCGCGTGTGGCAGATACAAGAAGAAGGGACGCTCACGATGCTTTTCGATGAATGCGACAGATCGCTCGGTGTACCACGTCGTCAACTTGGCCTGCTCCTCTCCGGTGACATTCGCATTGACGACTTTGTCCCCTTTGATGAGTGGCAAGTAGGGCCAGTTCTTAAGGCGATCCTCGATCGGCAGATGTGCAACCCCCGGATGATAGGGCCACATATCGTTTGAGTACGGCAGGCCGAAATATTCGTCGAACCCGTGCCTTATGGGCAGAAACTGCGGATGATGTCCGAGGTGCCATTTCCCGAAGATTGCCGTGGCATAACCGCGAGCTTTCAGCACTTCGGCCAGCGTTGTTTCATCGTCGTGAATGCCATTCAGACTTTTCGGACCGAGTGCGCCGAGGATGCCCAGCCGATTCGGATAGCAGCCGGTCAACAACGCCGTTCGCGAAGCCGAACAGACCGCTTGAGCGACATAAAAATCGGTGAACCGCATCCCGTTCGCAGCGAGCCGATCCAAATTTGGCGTCGTCCAACCTTTCGCTCCGTAACAACCAAGGTCGCCATAACCGAGGTCATCCGCATAGATCAGCACGACATTCGGCAAAGTCGGTTTGCCAGCGGCTTGTGAGCTACTGACTGCAACCAACAGCAACAAACCGAACATCAAGCAGTGCAATGGTGAGGTCAAGAATCGCATAACAGCCAGCCTTTCTTAATGTGGAGTTTTTTACCGTGACAAGTTCTTTTGGCTTGGTTGATGTCACTCGTCAGAGCGATTGGTAGGCGTGCAGATGGGCCAGAGCCAGTTATCGGCGTCAGTGAGAAGTGTCACCAAAACAGTTTGATTATCAATCGACAATACTCACGCATGGCAACTTAGACGGTGGGCGCGGACTGATTCACCAACTAACATCTTCCAGCGGGAAGCTAACTAAGAATGAATCATCATGTTCTGCGTTGAGAGACTGCGGTGAACCAAGCCGAACTACAAAAATTGGTTGAGGTACGGCTCAAAGACGCCGAAATGCTCATTGAGAGTGGCCGTTGGGAGTTTGCCTACTATGCTGCTGGTTACGCTGTTGAATGTGCCCTGAAATCATGTGTTCTTTCGCAAATGATTCACACGGCATGGGTCTTCGAGGAGAAGTGGGATGCGAAAAATTGTCTGACACATGAATTTCGCAAGCTCATTTCATTGGCTGGATTGATGGATCAACTCAATACCAGCTTGAAAGCGAGTGCTGCGGCTGGCGGAGAGTTCGCCGCCAATTGGGGCATTGCGGAGAAATGGGCTGTCACGAGTCGATATGAAATGAGAACGGAACAAGAGGCGAAGGAATTCTACGCCGCAATTGCGGATGAACCACACGGAATACTGCGATGGATACGAACCTACTGGTAGAGAGTAAGATCGCCGAAGGTGAGGCTCTGGTTCGGCATTTGGTACACAACCAGTTTGCGGTCTCAGTTGCGTTCTGGGTCCAGCGCACTGAAGAAGGCCTGTGGACCCTCTATCTCGCGAGTTCGTCGGTTATCGCCGAGAAATTGAACGAAGCATACAAAGTCGTCTTTGCCGCTCTTGCAGAGATCGCTGATTGCACGCTTACGCCCTCTGAGATCAAAATCATCGCATCGACAGATCCGATCGCTCGCGATGCTGTGGCGTTGCGTGATCGCAATCCGATTCCGATCCGAGAGCCAAAACGTGAGCACCGAAAACGGCTCGGAAATTTGGCGACCGAGGAATTATTCATCTACCCTCGACGATTGCCTTTGAAGGTTCGTGAAGAGCCGAATGGTCCCTGGCAGGTTTTGATTTCTGAGCTCGACGATGTCTGGCTTACTTGTGACTCAGAAGATGACGCTCGAATGATTGCGAAAGCGCGAGTCTTGGAAGAAGAAGCGCTGGAGTTAAGAACCTCCGATGAACAACTCGTTTCGCAGCTCGAACTCGCTTCACAACTTGAAAAAACAGCGGATGTAATGCAGCGATACCGCATGGGTTTCGGTTCGCGATCGTTGAGGCATCGCGCGGAAGAACTTCGACGACACCACAAGACAGCATCCTAGTCGATTTATGGCATTTCTGACCGAACATTTTTAACTGTGAAATAGACGCGCAACTACGAACTCAACACTTCACGCAGCAGGTTGTTGGATGGGTAGGGATGCCCCTTGTATTGCGTGAAGGCTTCGCCGAAGGCGGCACTAATTTGTGAGCCGCGGGAGGCACTCCAACGGCGGCAACTTTCGAGGTATTCGTCGATGCCGTGTTGCTTGAGGAGCCAATTGCGCTGACTGGCGTGGCAGGCGAGCATTTTCAGTTTGAGCTCGAAGGTGGACGAGATGTCGAGAATGAATTCGGGCTCGATCGGACGACCGAACCAGTCGGAAGCTTCGATCGCATCGACGAAGTAGAGGTGCGGAATGTGGCCGATCGCGGGAGCGGGTTCCCATTGGCGAGTTGCATAGTTCGGCACACTGGCGTTGAAACAGGCGTCTCGAAGGAGTTTGCAAGTCACTTCGTGATCGGACATGTAATCGACCGGCGGTGCGGTCATGACGATGTCGGGGCGAACTCGGCGGAGCACCTCAGTCACACGACGACGAGCATCGTTGTCATGCGTGATACTGAGATCTCGAAACTCCAAGCAGACATAGTCTGCACCGAGCAGATCGGCGGCCGCTTTTGCTTCTGCTCGACGGACGGCGGAAATCTCATCGCATCCCATTTCGGCGGAGCCGCAGTCTCCGGGAGTCATTGTTGCGATCGTGATCGAGCATCCCTTTTGTTTCAGCAACGCCAGTGTCCCGGCACATTGAAACTCGACATCGTCCGGATGAGCGTGGATGGCGAGCACTCGCGGAGTTGGAACAGAGCGTTGCATTGCAAACGATCCTTTCGGTGGCTTTCATGCGGGAGGAATGGTTTCAATAACCCGATACGTGAGCGAAGGTGGACGCTTCATGAAATCTGCAACACAGATCGACGCTGTTGGGAGCTTTCGCCCTCGCGCTTCGGGTTAGTTACGATCCAGATTACCGCTTAGCTAAACAACCTCTCACAAACCTGCCAAGTCACGAGACATTCGATGCCCAGCCCTTCGACGACCACAACTCCCCAACCGGCTCAAGTCATGCGTTGCGCGAAAGTGCCGACGAAAATGTTTCGCGATTCGAGCGAAGCGGCCAAGTATGTGGCGACGATTATCGCCAACACCATTCGAGAAAAGAACGCGGCTAACCAATCGACAGTGCTCGGACTGGCGACCGGCTCAACGCCGATTGGCGTGTATCGTGAGCTGGTGCGGATGCACAACGAAGAGGGGCTCGACTTTTCGCGAGTCGTCACGTTCAACCTCGATGAGTATTGGCCGATGACGCCGGAGTCGGTTCACTCCTACCACAGCTTCATGTGGGGGCATCTCTTCAGCCACATCAACATTCAACGCCAAAACGTCCATATTCCAAGCGGACAATGGACGCTCGATACAGTTGAGCGTGATTGCGACAAGTACGAACAACAAATCGAAGCGGCCGGTGGTCTCGATTTGCCACTGCTAGGGATTGGTCGAGATGGCCACATCGGCTTCAACGAACCGGGAAGCGATCGCAACAGTAAGACTCGACTGGTCGCGCTGGACCCGATGACTCGCCGCGATGCGTCGGCTGAATTCGGTGGCGAAGAAAAAGTCCCAACTCGAGCGATCACAATGGGGGTAGGAACGATCCTCAGTGCTCGGCGAATTATCCTGATGGCGCTCGGCGAGCATAAAGCGTGGGTCGTTCGCAAAATGGTCGAAGG
Organism: uncultured Planctomycetaceae bacterium; assembly: GCA_903823545.1. GTDB lineage: Bacteria > Planctomycetota > Planctomycetia > Planctomycetales > Planctomycetaceae > SXKJ01. The sequence continues at coordinate 4,435 of CAIJTL010000520.1, read as the reverse complement.
TGAACCGACCGCCGACATTCCTGCGAGTTTTCTGCAACGGCATTTCGCCAGCGAAGTCATTATCGACGAGGCGTCTGCCGCTTGGCTGACCGATGTGAGAACTCCCTGGCAAACGCGCCCCGTCGAATGGACACCGCTGCTTCAGAAGCGAGCACTCATTTGGTTGTCGCAACAATGTCAGAAGCCGCTCTTGAAACTCGATGCCAAAGATTTTCTCCAACATCACCTGTATGACATCCTGCATCTAGAGGGTGGCGTGGCAGCAATTCGCGAGCGAGTCTTCGAGCAGATGATGAGCACAATCTGTACGAAGCCCGGCGGTGACCAAAAGACGAAAGCGTTCATATTCAGCCCGCACCCCGACGACGATGTGATCTCGATGGGCGGCACGTTCATCACGTTGGTCAATCAAGGCCATGAAGTGCATGTCGGATACATGACGACCGGAAATATCGCCGTACGCGATGATTCGTGTCGGCGACACATTGATTACGTCGAAGAGAGTTCGCGCGTCTTGAATATCTTGCATCCGGACGCAGCATCACGACTGGAGAAATGTCGGCAGGACATTCGTTCGAAGAATCCGGGCGATCAAGATTCACCAGAAGTTTTGGAGCTGAAAGGTCTCATCCGCCGTACTGAAGCATCGGCCGCGTGCGACCTCGTTGGCGTTCCGCCGGAGCGGCAGCATTTCTTTGATCTCCCCTTCTATCGCACAGGCAAGGTGAAGAAGAACCCGATGTGCGAAGCGGACATCCAAGTCATCGCGGAAAAACTTAGAGTTGTCCGCCCGGATCAAATCTACTTCGCTGGGGATCTCTCCGATCCTCACGGCACGCATCGAGTCTGTGCGCAGATCATCATTGAGGTGCTGACCCGGCTCAACGGTGAAGGCTATTCGCCCGAAGTCTGGATGTACCGCGGCGCGTGGCAAGAATACGAACCTCACGAAATCGAACGAGCAGTCCCGCTCAGCCCTGAAGTGATGCTCAAAAAGAAACAGGCCATCCTGCGTCATGAAAGCCAAAAAGACGGAGCCATGTTCATGGGCTCCGACGACCGCGAATTTTGGATGCGTGCCGAAGAACGAACGAAACAAACCGCGAAAACCTACAACGAACTCGGCCTCCCAGAATTTTTTGCACTCGAAGGCTTTCTGCGATATCGCGGGCAAAAACTTTGATGTGAGTCGTGGCGTTCACTGCCAGCCTTGAATCCCTTCCGAGACTCGCGATACTCGCGCAGCTTCAACAAATCCTCGACGGCTTTTCGTCGAATCCTTAACACGCAGGAGAAATTAAGCATGGCAGAAACCCGTACCGGCTCAGTGACACTCAAAGGAAACCCAGTCACGCTGGCCGGAAGCGAACTCAAGGTCGGACAGGCCGCTCCAGACTTCAAGTTGCAGGACAACGGGCTGCAAGAAGTCACCTTGGCATCAAGCGCTGGCAAGACCCGAGTTATCGCGGCGATTCCGTCGCTCGACACACCAGTCTGTGCCTTGGAAACCAAGCGCTTTAATGACGAGATCAAGAATCTTCCAAATGTCGAAGTGCTCGTTGTGAGCATGGACCTGCCATTTGGTCAGAAGCGATGGTGCGGAGCCGAGAGCGTCCAGAACATCAAGACCTTGAGCGCTCACCGTTGCACGAAGTTTGGCGAAGACTACGGCGTGCTCATTCAAGGTGGTGGTCTTGACCGCTGCTTCTGTCGGGCGATTTTTGTGGTTGACGGTCAGGGAACTCTTACGCATGTCGAATATGTCAAAGAGATCGCCGAACATCCGAACTACGAAGCGGTGATCGCAGCGGCAAAGGTTTAGTTTTAGTTGAGCTGCGGCAACGCGCATCTTCTATCGGTTTTTGAATTCGAGGAGCTTGGTTCTGTCACGGAACCAAGCTCTTTGTCTTTATGAAATTGGATGAAACTTAATCAAGTCGGACGACATCCAAGGGGATAGCCTCTCAGACATGGCCGGACACTTTGTAAGATTTCAGCCGTTTTCTTCAGATTTTTTGTGCAATTTCCCGAAAGCTTGGCGTTTAAGTCGTAGGACTGGCGGTCATCCGAGGTATGAATCGAACGAAAGATTCGCGGTGAGACGCCGATTTAGGGATCGGCGAGTTGATGAACCGAGAGAGATCACTCAGGGATCGAGGTTGGCCGTCCGGTTGCCTCAAGGAGGAGATGCGATGTTAGTTCTCAGTCGAAAAGTCGGTGAAACGGTAAGGATTGCCGAGAACATCGAAGTGACCGTAGTTGAAATTAAACACGGTAAAGTTCGGCTCGGATTCCGCTGCCCACAGGAGGTTCCGATCCTGCGTCAAGAAGTCTATGATCGCGAACAGGCGGATGAATCGCTGTCGCTGATCGAACTTGCTGAGCCAGCAGGGGTCTAACGGCAGGTCGTCGGCCACTTTGCTGGGGCTATGACGATGTCTGCGTTGTTTTTGACAGAAGACCATGTCCGCGAACTTCTCGACATGACGACCTCGATTGAGGTCATTGAGGAGTTGTTTCGCCAGCTTGCTGAGGGGCGAGCGAAGAACATTCCACGAGCTCGTGTTGTCGGCGGCAAGATGATGCTGCACACGATGTCGGGAGTCTGCGAATATCTCAACATCGGTGGGTGGAAGGCCTACACCACCACGAAGGATAAGGCTCGGTTTCTGGTCGGTCTTTATGATCTGACGACTGGCGAAACGATCGGGATGATCGAAGCGGATACGCTCGGCCAACTTCGCACGGGAGCAGCAAGCGGGGTCGCAACGGAGTTCCTTGCGAGACCCGACGCGAAAGTTGTCGGCCTCTTTGGTGCGGGCTTGCAGGCCCGCACACAGCTGAAGGCTGTTTGCTCGGTACGTCGAATTGATCGTGTCGAAGTTTATTGCCGTGACGCGGCGCGAAGAGAAGCTTTTGCCGCCGAGATGTCCGAGTACTGCGCGACTCGTGTTGTCCCAGCGCATACCCCAGATGATGCAGCGGCGGAGAAGGACATCGTCATCTGCGCGACCACAAGTAAAACGCCGCTTTTCGACGGTCGGTCTCTCGATGAAGGGACGCACCTGAATGTCGTTGGTTCAAACTTCTTGTCGAAAGCAGAAGTTGATGTCACAACGATTGAGCGATCTGACCGCATCATTTGCGACAGTCTGGAACAATGTCGGATTGAGGCGGGCGACTTTGTCCCGGCTATCGAAGCAGGGGTCACCGATTGGTCGTTGATGCAAGAACTCTCTGGCATTGTCTCCGGCCACCAAACCGGCCGCGCACTTCCTGAAAACATCACGCTGTTCAAGTCAGTTGGGCTCGCGATTGAAGACGTTGCTCTCGGAGCCAAGGTGCTCCAACTGGCACGTGAAGCCAAACTTGGACTGCCATTGCCGTTTTGATTCTGCTTATGACGAATGACCAATTGAGATCAAAAGTCACAACTCTTTGTTCCTTGCATGTCATTTTGATTTACTGACTAAGCTTCCCGATTTTCAGGAGACAACTCTGTGACGAGCCGAGCTGCGACTGAGTGGCGTTATGAAAAACTGACTTGGCCAGAAATCAACGACGCGGTCGAAATGCAAAAAGTGTGCATCATTCCGTGTGGTGCGGTCGAGCAACATGGGCATCATCTACCGTTGGACGTAGACCTTGTTTGTCCTGGCGGGATCGCACATGGAACTGGCCGAGATCTTCGAGACAAGATTCTCGTCCTGCCACATTTGTCTTACGGCTACACCGGCCATGTGATGGATTTTCCCGGAACCATCAACACCAATTACACGACTTTTATGGAGCAAGTGCTCGACGTCACGCGGTCGCTCGCGTATCACGGCTTCAAGAAGATCATTCTGCTGAATGGTCACGGTTCAAATATGCCGAATCTCGATCTCGCCGCCAGACGCACAAATCTCGAAACGGATGCGGAGTGCGTGGTAATCGCTTGGTGGAATCTGCTAATGGTCGATAAGGACTTCATGCCGTCATGGCGTGAAAGCAAGTTTCCTGGTGGCTGTTCTCACGCGTGCGAATTAGAGACTTCATTGTACTTGTATCTCGCCGAAGAAGACGTCCGCAAAGACAAAATCAAGAGCGGAACAATCAGCTTTAACAATGAAGACAACCCGTTCAATTGGGTTGACCTCTTTGGAGCCGGTGCCGCCACAGTCGTCTCTTGGACGAGCAGTTATTCGGATACCGGAGTGCTCGGCGATGCGGAACTCGGCTCGAAAGAAAAAGGGGAGCGAGCTTATCTCGAAGCGGTGAAACAGCTCGGCCGTTTCGTGAAATACTGGCAGCCTCGGCCGAAGGATGTGCGCAAGGATTTGCACAGAGTTCCGCCGACGATTCCGATCTCGTGGGGACAACGAAATCTCACTCAACCTGGAAATTAGGACGTCCTCACACGTCGCAAAGACGACTGGTAGCTAACGAGCCGGAT
>CAIJTL010000519.1 GCA_903823545.1 uncultured Planctomycetaceae bacterium | reverse complement strand
TTTGGCTCAGTGCGCGTACCGATATTTCGCAGCCATTGCACTCGGCCCCAGATGGAATTGAAGACGATGTCAGGCAGGCCGTCGTGATCCCAGTCTGCGACATTCAGTGTTGTGTAGCCCCACTTCGCTTCGGCTGGCCCTTGAATTGATCCGTTCGGGCCGGCCATCACACGAAATGACTTGCCCCCCACCTCAAGCCGACGAGCAGCAGCCCATTTAGGGGACGCGACCATCGGACCGCTGAGGTTCTCGAAGAATTCGATGTAGCCTGACGTGTTGCCAGAAACGATGTCGACGTCGCCATCTCCATCCCAATCGAAGCCGACCGGTGTTGAGAGCGCTCCGCATTGAAGCTCATCTGCCTCTTGCTGGAAATATCGTGGCATCGCAAATTGAGGCAGACGGTCTACGATTTGGCCAAGGTTTTCGACGAATGCAACGCGGCCATCTTCATCGCCGACGATCAAATCAAAATCCCCGTCGCGATCCCAATCGAATGCAACAGGCACGATCATTTCGAGATCCATCGTCAGCGGACGATTGCCGTTCATAAGCCGTCGGCCACTCGCATACTCCGGCTTCGTTCGCGAGCCAACATTTTCAAAGTAAGTGAATCCATCGAGAAACTCACCGCAGAGCAAATCGAGATCACCGTCTCCGTCGAAATCAGCGAAGTTCGGTGACGGGCAACCAAAGGTGTCGAGCCGCTTGCCACCTGCATCGAGCAGAGTTGGCTCGGCGTATTGTGGGGCGTCAGTCGATCCCAAATTTCGCACGATGTAAACCAAACCATGCAACGGCCCGTTGGTCCAACGACCGCTCGCGTCCCAAGCGTCATCCCAACCATAGTCCGACCAATCTTCAACGGCGACGACAAGGTCGAGTGCATTGTCTCCATCGAAGTCGACGTATCGCCATTGATTGTGACGCACCTTGAACAAGCCCGGAGTCTTACCGACCTCGGTCTTATGAATGTTCGCCGGAAGCGGCAGCTTTAGGCCGACATCAAGGCCCGTCTTTAGAAAGTCGAAATGTTCGGTTCCTGGTGTGAGGACTCGCAACTTCCCATCGACATACGAGGGCATTGCATAATGCTTGCCAGCACCAAGCCGTCGAGCGGCCTTGAAGACCGGCATCTTTTCGTTCGGTCCGGCAGTGTTCTCGAAGAGATAAGTTCCGTTGTACGGCTTATCGGGACAGACCACGATCAAGTCGTGATCGCCGTCTCCGTCTGCATCAAATGGCACGGGCCACGCCCACAAACCAACGCCGAGATCAACATTCAGGCCGGGGTTGTTGTACTTGATCCGCTGTAAGCCATCGGCTGCGAAAAGTTCGCCGGATGAACAATGAACGGCGGCAAATGCCAGCCAAGAAATAATTCCCCAGCATGACCAAAGCCACGATCCTGACCAAAATCGAAATCGTTGCTCGCACTTCCAATTTGAAATCCGTTTCGTAGGTGTCACGATCACTTCTCGCTTCAGCCGTATTACTCTCCAACTACCACAGCGTGTATCCGCCGTCGATCACGATTGCTGCTCCGGTGACATATCGAGCCGCGTCGCTGGCGAGGTACACGGCCAGCGGGCCCAAGTCTTCCGGCTGGCCGAAGTCTCCCATCGGGATTTGTTTCTTGAACGTGTCGATGACCTGCGGATTCTGAGATGCCCAGCGGACATTGGGCTCTGTCATGAACCCGCCGGGGCAGATGGCGTTGACGGTGATCTTGTGCGGTGCCCAATCGGTTGCAATCGCGCGAGTGAATTGGATGACGGCGGCCTTTGATGTTTCGTAACTGCGACCGCCGATGCCACGATTTGCGACCATGCCGGAAATCGAAGCGATATTGATGACTCGACCGCCGTTACCTCGCTTGACCATTTCGCCACCGATCAGCTTCGTGCAAAGAAACGTGCTCGTCAGGTTGATGTCCATAATCTGCTGCCACTGTTCGAGCGATTGCTCTTCGACCGGCACATTGATCCGACGCCCACCAACGTTGTTGATCAAGATGTCGATAGGCCCAAATTGGTCAAGCGCTTGTTGGCAGGCTCGTTCGCAATCCTTCGGCAGGCCGATATCTGCGGCGATGACTTCGGCACTTCGTCCAAGTTTTTGAATGTCGGCTGCGGTGGCATTCAAGCTTTCTTGATCACGCCCCACCAGAACTACGTCAGCGCCCGCATCTGCAATCGCGATCGCCATTTCGCGACCGAGTCCGCGACTTCCGCCGGTGATAAAGAGTCGCTTTCCATCGAGACGAAACCGGTCGAGAACGCTCATGCGATACTCCAAGAATTCCAATGATCAACGCGTTTCGCGTACAGATCCACGAACGAATTCGCACGCGAGGCCGTACTCATTTGCCTTTATTGCTCGTCAGGTGCTTCTGTTTCTGTACTCAGCGGCGCTTGCTCGCCATCTCCGTTCGTCTGATTTTCTTCTGACGTTGTGACGTCTTGGCTCTCAGATGCGGTCGATTCGTTCGACTTCTTGCGATAAACGAAGACCTCCATGCGGGAAAACGGCCAGTGTCTCTCCAATTCCCAGATCGGTGGCATTTGAAATTCGACTCGAGCGGGCGTTCGCAAGACGAGTCTCGCATCGGGCGAGCTAATATCTTCTCGCGACAATTGTCGAAGGGCTCGGAAAATCTCAGCCCCTGGCTTCAAACCCTCGATCATCTCAAACGGAGGGTCAAAGAAAATCCAATCAAATGGCAAGAATCTCGGTCCGTCTCCCTTCGGGCGAAACGAGCATCGGAAGATGTCCGTCTTCCAACAGAGGCAGTCTGCTTCCACTCCGAGTGCCGCGACGTTTCGCTTGAGCAACTCGAACGCAGTTCCATCTTTTTCCAAGAAGACAACGCTTGTGGCCCCGCGACTCAGCGCCTCAAAGCCAATAGTCCCTGTTCCCGAGAAAATATCGGCGACCTTCTTTCCGACGAGTTCGTCCTCCAGACGCCCAAAGATTGTCTCTTTAACGAAGTCCGTAATTGGGCGAGTGGTTAGGCCGGGATTAGCCATCAGTTTTCGCCGCCGATACCGCCCTGCAATGATCCGCATTCGCCCTTACTTTCTCATCGTTGTTCAATGCTCGTGAGACGCTGACTATTGTGGTTTCAACGCTGGGACACGTTTTGGCAATTTGCCATCTTGTACTAATTCGAAATGCCGTTGAATGATGTCTTCACCTTCATCGCCGACAGATTTGTACTTCTTCTGAACGGGAAGCGGTGTCTCAGGAGAAAGCTCTTTTTCGATTATTACTGGCTGCTCT
>CAIJTL010000518.1 GCA_903823545.1 uncultured Planctomycetaceae bacterium | reverse complement strand
CGTTTCTAATCTTACAAACTGCGCCTTATCGCGAAGCCTGGCTATTTCAAAATCCGTTGGCTCAGATACATTTGATCTGTTCGACATCCACTATCCCCAGAAACTACTCTTGGTATATCATATATCATATACCGATAAAACACAAGACCTCGACTTGCGGCCAAAGCCTGCGACCTTACGATTGTCGGCAATGCCGTTAACCTTATCTTTGGTAAGCCGAGAAGCTTCATCTCCCGCCCTTTCCACTGGGCGAGAGCCTTTCTCAAAATGTGCGAAATTCAGCAAGGAACATCACGTCAGCGCTTAGGAAGGGATGCTTTGAAAGCGTCGATTTGATCTTCTCCTTCAAGAACCCCGAACTCCAGCTCATAATGGCGTTCCTCGCCCGGTTCGAGCATCACTTGGTACCCTTTTTCGAGCAGTTCTGCCGGTGTAGAGAATGGGTTCGTGGCTGGTTCCAAACCAACTGCATATAGCCCTTCGGCCATCTGCCGCCAAGCGATGTAATGCGGCAATTGGCTCGCTCGGTACCGCAAGTAGACACCGATGCCGCCGCGTTCTGGACGGAGCGCTCGGTTGACGAGGGCAACGCCAATCATGCCATTCGCATCCGGCTGCAGGCGCACGCCATACGCTTCGCAGCCGAAACGCTCCTGCGGTTCGACATAGTCCCGGAACTTATTGCTTTCGGACTTGCCCTTGGCGAAGTTCGAGAGCGCGCCGGCGAGATCTTCGACGTCCTCGGCAACGGCGCACAATAATTCAGATGTCGAATCTAGGATCGGAAACCCAATGTTGAAATGGTAAAGGATTTGGTGAGGGGACGTGTAATAGCCGTCGTTGCGCACCACATCCGTGATCTTGAAGCTGTTGCTGCCGATCTCGCTTTCGTAACGGCGGGTCAACAACAGGTTCTCTCCGTATGCCAATTCTTGGCGAACAGTGCCCGATACCCATAGGCGACGGTGTTCGCCGTCCCATTCTTCGCCGTAGTTAAAACGGTCGGCCGGCGTCATAGAAATGCGATCATGAATTCCGTAGACCTCGGTCATCCGCGCACTGTATCCGAAATGATCCGTCGGCAGTTCTTTCTGGTTTCCAAGATGAACAAGTCCGCAAGTATTGAAGAGACCGCCAAGGGACGTGCGCACGAACGAATATGGATCTGCTTGCCCACCCTCATAATACCACGGCCCCGGAAACATCTTTGGCGCAAGCCATGCAAGGCTTATCCCTTGGAACTCGGCCCTGCCGATGTCTAGGCCACGATCTGGCAGAACTTCAAACTGAAAACCGGTACCAGTTCGAATATCTAGAGATCGCACACCTCGGGAATGACCCTCGGCGTATTCCTTAAGTGAGATGCCGCCCAACTGGGCCATATTTCCGACCCGCCGCAGCACCTCGGCGCGTTGGTACTCTTTACCGTTCAGTTTCACGATGTTCTTCTCCTTTCACGCATGGCTGGGTTTTCCGCCGATGCCCATGTATGCAGTAACGCCACCGTCGATCGGGATAGTGTGTCCGGTGATCATGGAACTTTCGTCCGATGCGAGGAACAGCACAGCATTGGCGATGTCTTCGACTTCAGGGAGGCGGCCCATAGGCGTGCGTTCGATGAGGGCGTCGACATTAAGACCGCCGCTTTCCACGGCAGCGCGCAGCGCCTTGGTCATGGTCCAGCCAGGCGCCACGCAGTTCACTCGAATACCGTCAAGCGCCCATTCGACCGCGAGTGTCTTTGTCAGGTTGATGATGGCACCACGGCTAGATGTATACCCCGCGCGGCGCGGCGTCCCCCCATAGCCAAGGATTGAACCGATGTTGATGATTGCACCGCCTTGGCCGCGCGTCAGCATGCGCCGAGCCACACTGCGGGCGGTGATGAACTGGCCCGTCACATTGAGACGGAGAATACGGTCAAACTCTTCCACCGACATATCGACCGATTTCTTGATGACCGTATCTCCTGCGAGGTTGACCAAAATATCTGGGCAACCGAACCGCTCGAAGACCGCGTCGAATGTCCGTTCAACCGCCGCCTCATCCAGAACGTCAAGGCCAAAGGACGTGACCCGACCTCCGCCATCGCGGATAAGCTTGGCAGTGCGCTCGGCCATATCGGCCCGACTGTCTGTGACCACAACAATCGCGCCCTCGCGAGCGAAGACCAAGCTCGTGGCGGTGCCTATGTCGCCGCCACCGCCCGTAATGATCACCACACGGTCCTTTAGCCTCATGCGCTTACCCTTCTCGCTAGCCTGATACAGACCTGCATATCGTTTGCGCCCCAAACCGTCGAGCCGTCGACAAACAGGCACAAAGCAGATTGCGCTTTCGTATATCAGATACCAATTATTTCGCAATATTAAATTTCTAAATCACACTATCATACTGTTTTTATTTACTTTATTGAATAAATAACGATCCATGGTATACAATCTTGGTGAATGCATTTTCTGTTTTTTCTTGACACAATATCACACCGCTCTTACGCATATCTGGTTTGGCAGGGACGGAAGCCGCGCTCATTCCGGCCAACTGATCAATGCGTGGCGATGGAGGAAATGTTGGGTAATCATCTTTCTAAGTTTTCGATCGGTGCCTGCTGGCGTCCCATATCAGCAGTTAACCTCGGCCAGGGCCAATATGCCCAAACCCAGCAGCGAATACTCGGTCAGATGAGCGACAGGATCGATAAGGATTGACCATGAACACCAAAGTTCTGAACCACCCACCGGCGCAAGCCGATATCAAAATGTTGAAGCAACACGCGCGAAACATGCGCCGCCATATGCTGGTAATGGCCCGTGGACCCGGACAAGGATACATCGGCCAGGGGCTGGGTATTGCTGATGTACTGGCCGCGATCTACTTCCACGAGCTTAGGTGGGATCCCGCGGATCTGAATGATCCCGGACGAGATCGCTTCCTGCTGTCGACCGGCCATTACTCGATAGCCTTGTGGGCGGCTCTTGCGGAGGCTGGTGTTTTTCCCCTAGATGAACTGCCAACTTATGGCGCTGATGACAGCCGCCTGCAGATGTCGACGCTCGACAGCACACCCGGCGTTGAGATTATCGGTGGCTCTCTCGGCCATGGACTGGGTCAGGCAATCGGCATGG
>CAIJTL010000517.1 GCA_903823545.1 uncultured Planctomycetaceae bacterium | reverse complement strand
GAGGTTCAAAACTTGTGGCCGAGTTGCTCCGCAACTCGAAGGGGAGTTGCGGAGCTACTCCCCCACGATCAGACACGAGCGACGATCGTTGATAGGCCCGCGAGGTCATGATCAACTCATGCAACGGCTTCGTGCGCCAGCCGTGGTCGATGAAGTACTTCGCGAGGAAGTCGAGCACAGCGAGCTGCACCGGCTGCTTGGCCTGCAAGCCGAAGTCGCTGGGGTTTTCGACGAGCGGCTCGCCGAAGTGATGCATCCACACGCGGTTGACCCAAACACGAGCCGTCAGCGGGTTCGTCGGCGATGCGATCGCGTTGGCGAGATCGAGTCGCCCGCCGCCGTTCGTGAAGGCCGGTCGGTCCGTTGTAGAAAGAATTCCCAGGAAGCGGCGCGGCACGGGATTGCCTCGGGCACTCGGGTCACCTCGTTGGAAGATGACCGGATCGCAGAGCACTTCCGCGTCCTGCACGACCATCGCTCGCGGCGCCGCGTCCTTGTGCTTCACGGCAATCGCATCGAGCTGTCCTAGTAAGCCGCGATACGCGTCGCCCGGTTGTCGCGAGAGATAGGAAGCCACATCGCGCGGCGGGAACCAGATCGGTCCGTCTCGCGATATCAGCAACCCGGCGAGCGAGTCCTTCTCGTCCGCGCCAGACTTCCAAGCATCGCGAAGGATCGTGCCATACGCCTTCGCGATGTCAGATTTGCTACTCGGCTTCGCGGCGATGAGCCCGTCGATGATCCGTTGATCGACGCCGCGAGCTTTCCATTCATCAGGCTTGAGCGTCGAGTCGCGCATCAGGTCGTGCCATGGACCAAACACCGGATCGTCGGGGAACGCTCGCCGCGCGACGAGTTGCCGCCAACGCTTCGTGATCTGTGGACGCAACTGATCGGGAATCAGTGACAGAAAGAAGATGGTCGTTTCTGTGACATCAGGTTCGGTCGTCGCGACTTGCACGAGGTAATCCGGAGTCCGCTCGCGCGCGATCTTCAGCGTCTCGTCGTAGTGAGCCTGCTGCTTGTCGCCGATCTCTTTGAGTTTGGCTGTGAACTCGGTTTCGAATGCTTTGCTCGCGTCGGTGACGGTGCCGATTCGCGGCGGTTCATACGGTTCGACGCTGCTCGCGAAGACGCCGTACAGCGAGTAGTAGTCGGCGGTCGGCACTGGATCATGTTTGTGGTCATGACACCGCGCACACGCAAGGGACAAGCCGAGAACCCCGCGACCGATCACGTCGATCTGATCGTCGATGACGTCGTGCCGATTGCCGTCGAACAAGCGTCCCAAGGTGAGCAGTCCCATCGCCGCGAGATCCGGCGAATCCGCTGGCAGCCCGAGCTGATCCGCCGCCAGTTGCTCGCGAATGAATTGATCGAACGGCTTATCGTCGTTGAACGCGCGGATGACATAGTCGCGATAGGTGTAAGCGAAAGGCCGAACTCGCGCGTCGCCATACATCAAGACGCCGTCCTTCGCGTCCGAGTACCGAGCGACATCCAGCCAATGCCGCCCCCAGCGTTCGCCGTATCGAGAACTCTGCAGAAGCCGGTCGATGAGCCGCTTCACATGCGGCCGAGTTGAGTCTTGTGGCCGAGTCACTCCGTGACTCGGTGCTGAGTCGCGGAGCGACTCCGCCACAAACGCATCAACTTCTTCAGCCGTCGGAGGCAAGCCAAGCAGATCAAAGCTCATGCGACGAATCAGAGTTCGCGCATCCGCCGGTTCTGCCGCGACGAACTTGTGTTCGCGGAGCTTGCGGTCAATGAGTGCGTCGAGCGGATGTAATCCGTCCTCCACCTTCTGAACGGCCAGCGGTCGAAACGCCCAATGCTGAGCCGCCGCCTTCTCGATGTTCGTGACGACCTTCTGCCCGATGCGCGGGTCATGCGCCCCTTGTCGAATCCAATTCGTCAGAGCGTCGATGTCAGCAGTGCCGAGCTTCCCGCCGGAATCCTTCGGCGGCATCAGCAACTTCTCATCGCGATAAGAGATCGCCCGGATGAGCAAGCTCGCCGACGGATCGCCCGGCACAATCGCAGGCCCGCGCTCGCCGCCTCGCTCCCAACCATTCTTCGTATCGAGCCGCAGCTTGCCCTCAGCCAACTCCGCGCCATGACACTCGTAGCAATGCTTAACGAGCAGCGGACGAATCGTCGTTTCAAAGAATTTGATCTGCTGTGCCGGCGCGTCGCGCGTTTCATCAGCTCGCGCCGAGAAGGAGTCGGCAAACAAACACAGCACTGCAAGAACGATTGCTGTCGCCAGGCTAAGGGCGCCGACTTGCATGAATCCGCGCCGAGTCAACCGTCCCGGCGACCGGCAGCCTGCGACCGAAATTGCGAATGAGGGATTGGGCATGGTGATGTTTTCTCTCAAGCGTTGTGTGCTTCATCTCATGACGAACAGCGCCCGCGTCGTCCAAAATCAAATGCCTGCCAGTCGTTCCTTCGAATCGCCGAATTGGTCGAGTTCCAAGCCGCCCCATTCCATCAGGCTGAGGAACAGGCTGCACATGCGGCGGTTGGGCGAATTGAGGTAGTCCAGCACGCGGCCTCCCTTGAGCCTTCCGCCTGCGCCGCCGAGCAGGATGATCGGCAACTGCTTCGAGTCGTGGTTGCCGTGCAACATGCTCGAACAATGCATGATCGAGGTGTTGTCGAGCAACGTGCGGTCCCCTTCCTTGACCTCTGACATTCGCTCGCAGAGGTAGGCCAATTGGGACATGAAGTACTGGTTGAGCGGGATGAGTTCCGCCGGCTGAGTGTGGGCCATCTGGTGATGCTGATCTTTGGCGCCGCAGTGCGTGTGAGTCTCCGCCGAGCCGTCATTGCAATACTTGAGCGTCGCGATCCGAGTGGTGTCCGTGCGGAAGGCCAACAGCACGATGTCGTTCATCAGCTTCCAATACTCGGGAATCTCGGCGGGAATTCCGTCAGCGGGTCGCGGGCGATCGGGGGCGGCCAGTGTTGGCTTCCAGCCGTTGGCGTCGCGCTGCTTGTCAGCTCGATTGATGCGACCTTCGATCTCATGAACGCTGCCGGGGTACTCCTCGAACCGCTGACGGTCCGAGAGCGAGAGCCGCAGACGCAGCGACTTGGCGTCTTCGAGTACGGCATCGACGACGCGACGATCACCCCGATTGGGCTCGGTGCGAAAGAGTTGGTCGAAGGCGAGCGCCGGACGCATCTCAGTCCAAGTCG
>CAIJTL010000516.1 GCA_903823545.1 uncultured Planctomycetaceae bacterium | reverse complement strand
TTTCATCGCTGAAGTAAATCAGCCCATCGCGAATCGGCATCACGTGAGCGTTTTGAGGGCAATCATTTCCGAGCCATTCGCAAAGCTGTTTGGGGTTGCCGGTATAAGTCGCACATTGGCCGATGCTCGGTTTGATTTCGTGAATGGTCACCGCGAGCGAATCGCCCGGTTCGGCCCCTTCGACGAAGATTGGGCCTGTTTGCGGATTGCTGAACGGCATTGTCGTCTTGTTGCGTTGATCGCCAGCTTTGCGGATCTGACCTGACAACGCGTCTTCGGTTTCAACAATCAAAGTCTCTCCCGGCTGAATCCGAATTCGAGGCTCACGAAGACGAGTGAATTCATACGACAGCGGCTGAGCGGAAAGACGTTTCATGGTCGGGCCTTTGTTGTTGATTGGTGGATTCGCCGTTCTCTTGAGAATGATACTGTGTTGCTATTGGTACTCCGACATTCCACTTGAAAGCTTGATTTGGCCGGAAGGCTTACCACAAAGGCACGAAGACACAAAGTTTTGCTGTTCTTCGTGTCTTTGTGCCTTCGTGGTTCAACCCTTCAATTCAGCAGGAATGGCGGAGAGTCTAAATTTCTCACATGACTTCGCAGGAGGTATAAGTAACAAAATGCCCGACAGCCAACATCGGTCGCAGACCAAATTGTTCGCCGCACGAAACGAAAGTTGCACGTCATGAAGACTTCAAACAACCCATTGCGAGCCAATCGATCGTCATTTCGTCGTTTGATCGCCTTGCTGCTGAGTCTCGTTCTCGTGCTGCTTTCGAGCGGTGTTACCTGGGCTCAAGCGAAGGTGATTACTGGCAGCAAAGAGAAAGCTGCCGACAAGTCGAAATCGAAAAAGGCGTCGTCCGATGAAGTGAATCGACCACGCGATTACCGGTCCGCGAATTTTTTGCTGCACACCGATCTGCCCAAAGACGAGGCCGATGAGTTGCTCAAACGCTTGGAGACGATGATCAGCTTGATCTCCAAGTATTGGGGCAGGCCGAATAAACAGCCGCTGGAATGTTTTGTCGTGCGAGATTTGAGTGTCTGGCCGCAAGGTGCGTTTCCTCCCGAAGGACTCGCGAAGATCGAAGAAGGAGCGGGTGTCACGCTGACGCAAACGCGTGTGGTTCGCGGGACCGGCGAAATCGTCGGTGCGAAAGCGACCGTCTACGCGGTTGCGAATCGTGGCATTCCGCAACATGAAGCGGTTCATGCTTACTGCGGACAGAATTTCGGACACACCGGGCCAATCTGGTACAGCGAAGGAATGGCCGAAATGGGCCAATACTGGCGGGCGGGTGAGTCGCGTGTGAATTGTCACCCGGAAGCCGTGCGTTACATCCGCAACTCCGAACCGAAATCGCTGAACGCGATCGTCAACGCGAGAGAGATTACGGGAGACTCGTGGGAGAATTACTGTTGGCGGTGGGCTCTCTGCCACTTGTTGGCCAACAATCCAAATTACTATGACCGTTTCCGACCGCTGGGACTTGGCCTATTGATGGATAAGCCAGACGCCACGTTTGAAAGCGTCTATGGATCGATGTCGAAAGAGATTTCGTTTGAGTACCTGTTCTTCTTGCAGCACTTCGATCTCGGATACGAAGTGACGCTGACCGC
Source organism: uncultured Planctomycetaceae bacterium (assembly GCA_903823545.1). GTDB lineage: Bacteria > Planctomycetota > Planctomycetia > Planctomycetales > Planctomycetaceae > SXKJ01. The sequence goes on along the minus strand of CAIJTL010000516.1, from coordinate 2,444 downwards.
TTGGGACTGGAAGTCGAAGTTTCGCAAAGCCACAAGTTCGGTTCCGGTTACGTGTACCATCGAGGCAAACCGCGGCTGGCAAGCATCAAAACTGTTGGTCAAAGCGGGGGAAGTGTTTGAACTGACAGCCGAAGGATCGTGGCAATTGTCAGACGACGGCTCGTTGCTCAACCCGTTTGGCGAAGAAGCGGAGAGTCCAAAACCAGCAAAAGAAGGAGCCACCACTAACAAGCCTAATAAACTCAAGAAGGCTGGCGGCAAAGCGGAATCCAAAACTGAAGAGCTGCCGACGATGATTCCCTACCGATCACCGTTCAAATCAGGTCAGCTCGTCGGTGTCATGTTCAACGATTACGAATTGAGCGAACCATTCGCGATTCCGAGCGACGGCACCTTCACGGCACCCGCAGACGGGCAATTGTTCCTTCGTTGCGAGGAGTCGTGGAACAAGCTGGCCGACAACAAAGGGAAGGTGAGCCTGAAGTTCAAGCTGAAGTAGCCGGTCTCTTCATCTTTTTGTCGGAGCTTTTGATTTGCTGACAAAAAGATGGGGGGAGGGACAAAAAGATGAGGCGGTTTGCTGATTGATGACTTTTGAAATCTCCCAAGCGTAACCCTTGCCAAGCGAGTGGCGGTCGAGTGTCCTTCCGATCTCGAAACACTTTCCGAGTGACGGGCTGTTTGCTTCCATTTAGTTTGTTTCCTCCAGATTGATTTACCGACATGCCTCAAGACCTTCACGTTCATTTGTTGCCACAGCTTGTGACCGCTGACCAATTGCGAGGTGGCGTGGCGGTCGTTATCGACGTTTTACGCGCGACGACGACCATTACTCACGCTCTCGCAAATGGAGCGAAGACCGTTATCCCGTGTCAGTCGATTGAAGAGGCACACTCGCTCGCCGCCGAAGTCGCGGGAGTTAAGCGAGGACCCGCTGACGAGCCGCTTTCGGCGGAAGTGCGTGCGAATGCAGGGGTGATCTTGGGTGGCGAACGTCAGGGACAATTGATTCCCGGTTTCGATCTCGACAACACGCCGACGAAATACGCGCCCGTGGTTGTTGGCGGAAAGACAGTGATCTTCACGACGACAAATGGCACAAAGGCACTGCAACATTGCCGAACAGCCGACCGCATCTTGTTGGGGAGCTTTAACAGTCTGCACGCACTGATTGCGTTGCTGGCGGACGAGAAACGCCCGATCCATTTGGTCTGCGCGGGAACCGACGGTGAGGTTTCGACGGACGACGCCTTGTGTGCGGGTGCGATCGCGACAGGTGTCTGGGCCGCTCGCAAATGGCCGAAATGGAGCGGCGATTCGCTCCGGCTGGTCATGGACCTTTTCACCTGCCGTTGCCAGCCGATGCGCGAATTGCTCGGCGTTTTGCGAGAAAGCCTTGGCGGCCGCAACTTAATTGAGCTTGGCCTGGATGCCGATATCGAGCGATCTGCTCGCTGGGATCTGTTTCGGACGGTCCCGGAATTCAACGTCTCGACTGGTCGAATTCTGCCCGCCACCGATGTCCCTGCCGAACCGGCAGCCGTGTTGATGGCTCCGCGTGAGTAATGCGGGAAACTCGGTCTTGCATGGATTGGCCGAGCCAACTTCAATCCCGCCCTGAAGAGGGAAGCTCGAAATCCAAACTTCGAAGTCCAGTTCGAGGTTTGGATTTCGAGCTTCGAGTTTTTAACGCCATATTTCTCGGTTTTCTGTCGGAGTTATTGCCTCATGCCCAAGTCGATGGACCAAATTGTTTCGCTCTGCAAACGCCGCGGTTTCTTGTTTCAGTCTTCGGAAATTTACGGTGGTCTGAACGGCTTTTGGGATTACGGACCGCTCGGCGTGGAGTTGAAGCGAAATGTCCGCAATGCGTGGTGGAACGACATGATCACCAACCACGACGAATTCACGATCCAAGAAGGTGCCCCGCGCGAGTTCCAAATGTGCGGGCTCGAAACGTCGATCATCATGCACCCACAGGTCTGGAAGGTGTCGGGACACGTCGACTTGTTCTCCGACAAACTGCAAACCTGTCATGAATGCAAAAAGCATGTGCGCGCGGATCACGTCGGCGGTATGTTGGCGAGCAGCGATTGGGTCAAAGCGGTGCTCGATGTCTTGGAAGTCAGCCCGTCTGATCCGAGCGTCTCGTATAACACAGACAAGCTCATCGGCTGGGCCAAAACGAAGGGCCGCAAGATTGCGCCTGGACTCGCACTGATCCGCGATCCGGAGGCGACTCTGGCGGCGGCGAAGAACGAGCAAAGCCCTGCGATCCCCGGTTTCAGCGGGATGGTTTCGTCAGCCTTGCACTATCTTGCGGGCGGGCTTCCTTGCCCTGATTGTGGCGGGCTTTTGACCGAACCTCGGCACTTCAACTTGATGTTTGAAACACACACCGGGGCGCTGCATTCCGAAGAAAACAAAGCCTTCTTGCGGCCAGA
>CAIJTL010000515.1 GCA_903823545.1 uncultured Planctomycetaceae bacterium | reverse complement strand
TAGGATTCGAGGGAATGCCTCGACTCAAAGAATGGTGGGACCAACAACATCCGCAAGTTGAGTCTTCTTAAGTACTAGCAAAAAAACGAAACCGCGCAACACACTGGTTGAGTCTGCATCTTGCACAGTGGAAATGCCCGACGAAGTGGTTGCGACATTGAAGGTCACGACCGCTTTTGTTGTAGTCGCGCCATCACCAGAACCGCTGAAATCATACGGATCGCCAAAAACAACTGCGTGCCATCTGCGGCATGTTTTTACACATGTATAGTAGCCACTTTATGTATTGAACCGTCAACCTAGCAGGAGGCTGAGCATGACCGTAGTGAAGCACCACTCGGCAGAGGAGTTTCAGGCATAGTTTCGACAGGAGCGTGAGGCTCGGCGGGTCAAGCGGATTTGGATCAAGTGGCAAACTCGATTAGGGCAGACGGCACCACAGATCGCTCAGGGAATCGGCCTGTCGCGTCGCGCGGTTCAGGAGTGGGTGCGGCGATACAACCGCGAAGGACTGGCCGGATTGGAGACGCAGACGGGGCAAGGCCGTGAACCGATTCTGTCGGAGAAAGAACGGCAGTTCATGGCGGAGCGTGTCGAAGCCGGGTCGCAGAAGGGCGATGCTTGTTCGCTGCGTGGCGTCGATTTTCAGAAGTTCCTGGAAACGCAATTCGGCAAGTTGCTGTCGCTGACGACGGCGTATCGTCTGTTGCACGAACTCGGGTAAGAGTGGCTTGTGCCTCGAACGAAGCATCGGAAATCCGCCCCCGAAGCGATCGCCGCGTTTCAAAAAAGTCCCCGACGAGTTGGCTCGCCTTCAGGCCGAGCATCCCGACCGACATGTCGTCCCCTTCTTCCAAGACGAGTCGTCTGGGGCACCGGAGCCACCAGTCCGCAAACCGGTTAGGCCGAGGCGATTCTCTCGCCCGTCTTGAACACGGCGATCTTCAATCAATTTCTCGACCAGTTCTCCCGCGCTCTGGCCCCCAACGTCCACGCGGCCCTGATCTGGGACGGAGCCGGCTTCCATCGCGCTCATGATCTGAAAGTGCCCGCCAACTTCACGCAGATCTCGCTGCCGCCGTACTCCCCAGAACTCAATGGCATCGAGGATCTGTGGCACTACCTCCGCAGCCACTGCTGGTCCAATCGCGCCTAGGCCAATTATCACGAACTCTTTGACATCGCCTCAGAATCTTGGTGCCGATTCTGTCTCGACACCGAATTGCCAAATCAATCTGCGCCAAAAACCACATCCCGACACGCAGCTAAATTCGGCGAGGCGTATAAAGTCATTGCGGCGGCGGTTTCAAAACTCACGCCTCGGAGTAGCAATCCCGTTTTGCAAAAGCGATTTAAGGAACGGCCTGAAGCTGCACGCTGAATTTTGGATGATTGGCGTGCGAAGTGCGGTGTAACCCCGCTGTGTTGCCCGACAGTGCTCGTCGAATGCCTGGCAATACTGGGAAATCAGGGGTTATCGATGACAAATCACACTCTTCCGACCAATGTTAACAATCAATCTTCCGCGCAAGATCAACGCACTGCTGCGCGCCAGATAGGCTGGTTGCGGTCTTGGGGAGGACGATTGCGATATCTGGCGATCGTCGTATTGCTTTTGGGTGTATTAAAAACGGGGCATACCACGCATTGGACCTTCGGACTAGCGTCGGCAATCCCCACCAGCGTGCCGAGCCCGTCGCAACCGTCATCATCGTCTTCTTCAGTCAAGGTTGCAGAGGTCAGTCCGGCCGAGGCTCCAAAAGAAGTTTCCAATTTGGAGTTGAGCAAGAGCTCGATCGAGAAAGCTGGCATTCGATTCGGTCGGGTTGAAAGACGTCCAATTCGGCAGACGATTCCGGCCCACGGAGTTGTGTCTTACAACAAAAACTCGCTTGCTCGACTGACGTCGCGCGTCCCTGGCACAGTCTGGCGTGTTGAGAAGCAAGTCGGACAGGCCGTTCGTAAGAGCGACGTGCTCGCGATCGTCGAGGCTCGTGATGTGGGGCAAGCGAAGGCCAACCTGTTGCAAGCAGTCGTTAAGCACGGGCAAACATTGCGATTGCGAGATCGATTGAAGTCCGTTTCGGAAGCTGTTTCCGATCGGGCTCGTAGCGATGCCGAGGCGGAATTCCGTCAAGCCAAGATCGAATTGATGAACTCGGTTCAAGAGTTGGTCAATCTCGGTTTACCAATCGCATTGAGAGAAGTTCTGGACTTGGATGACGAAACTTTGGCGAAAAAGTTGCACTTCCTCGGTCTGCCGCCAGAGGTGGTTGCCGGATTAGACCTACACACAACGACGACAAATTTGCTTCCGATCTGTGCGCCGTTTGATGGCATCGTCATTGGCCGTGAAATGACCGTTGGTGAAGTGGTCGCCCCTAGTGAGTCTCATTTTGAAATTGCTGACACTCGCCGAATGTGGATTGTGCTTGAGGTTCGAAAAGAAGACGCGAACCTTGTTCGGATCGGACAACGAATTCAATTCACTCCTGATGGCATGGCCGGAGAGATCTCGGCTAACGTTGATTGGATCAGTACGGAAGTGGATTCCGAAACGCGAACACTTCAGGTTCGAGCGGAGGTCGATAATCCCGTGCTCCCGATCACAACGTCTACGACCGGAACTCCGGTGTCTGAACAGCGATTGTTGCGAGCCCAAGCCTTCGGGATGGGGGAGATCTTAGTTCGTGAAGAAGATTGGGCACTGACGGTTCCGAATGATGCAGTGCATTGGGAAAGAGGCCATCACGTTGTCTACGCATACGATGGCGAACGCTTCTCGCAAATAAAAATTGTTTCGGGAGTTCGTGAACGTCATTGGACTGAGATCCGGTCGGGGTTAAAGGACGACATGGTTGTCGCAACTGAGGGAAGCCACGTCATCAAGGCAGAACTGCAAATCGTGGCGAGTCAACCGTAGCGGCAGTGGTCTCGTCCTGATTTCAAAACAGTAGGTCGATCATTTGGGGTCAACCCAAAACGTCAAAACAATTTGCTCTCAAAACCGTCGCAACGAAATACGGTGTTCGTTCTGATTTCCGAATGATGAAATGAAATATCTTCCAAGAAATGGCGAAAGCATCAGCACACACTGACGCATTCGATAATGCCTGTTTTTTCGTGTCTCCAAGT
>CAIJTL010000514.1 GCA_903823545.1 uncultured Planctomycetaceae bacterium | reverse complement strand
TGTGGGCGAAGTCGGCAGTCCAACGAAATGTGACGCAGCTTCGGGCCGATGGTTGTCGCATTGTCGAGCCTGGAACCGGCTGGCTCAGTTGCGGCCAAGTTGGACAAGGTCGCATGGCAGAACCAGTCGACATCCAGAAAGCGGTCAAAGCCATACTCGATGAAGCCCCGAAGCATGAAACTGCAGCGACACCTGTCAGTTAAATCAGTTGAAATTGTCGCGCCGCGAAGCTGAGGCATAAAACGTTTGGCGTTAGCAGCGCGAATTTCAAAGATAAATCCGCAGAAGTTTAATTTCACGACTTCTCGGGCTCTTCGGGATCGATCTGATAGGTCTTATCGTCGAGATTGACCAGTACCGGTTCATCGAAAGCGATGTACTTGGCGAGCGTTCCGCTGTGTTTGGCAGCGAGGTCAAAGTACTCGCGGCTGAATTGCTTCACGCGGATGGCGTTCTTGGATTGCTCATCGGTGACGGTGGAGTCTTGCCAAAGTTTGTTTTTGCGGAAGAAGGTCTTCTGGCCAACTTGTCGCAGATTGGAATCGGCGGATTCCGACTTATCGGCGAGGCTGTCTTCAGTCACGACACCGCTGATGCGATTGGGTTTGTTACCTACTCGACTCGATGACGGTGCGGTGGTAGCGCCGAGTGCCGGGCTAGCCATCTTCTTATCGGCTGGCCCTGACGAGGCTCCGCCTGCTCCTGCCGCTTGATTGGACGATTGCAGTCTTCCTTTGAAGGCACGTTGAGCAAACCCGTCGACACCGTCGGCTTTGCTAAGTTCACGACGGCTAACATCTCTGGCTCGAGTCGTGTTGCTAGTGTCGGCAAGCGACACGTTTTCGTCGGCGAGGAAGCTGGTGTACGGCGTCATGATGCCGTGTTGGATCGAAAGTTTGACAAGTTCGTCAACGAGTTCTTGGTTTTGGCCACGCAAGTCGAGTTCGTCGATGATCTCGCCGACGCGACGCGTGGCCCACAGCTTTTCGACAAAACCAAACGTTTCATCGTGGGACTTCGCGACGAATGTGGTTGGAAATGAAAACGACTTGCGTTCGTCAGCGGCGACTCCCGCAAGCGTGACCTTCGCCGAACCCGCATGTCGATAGCGACCGACCCACACGAGTTGTTCACCTTGAGACAAGTCAGTCAGTTGGCGCGGATAAGTGCGGTTGATCGGACCAGCGGTGCCAGCAGGAATGACCGCATCGAGTTCGACATTAATCGCGATGTCGGTCAACACGGGCGAGCCGATTTTGCGATAGAGGCTCGACACAGACGCTTCGATGTTTTCATTCGGACGAACATAAACTGACTGGCCACGATGATCTCGTGAGATGCGGTCGAGCAAGCGACTGTTGACGTCGAAGCCGACGCCAAAGTTGAAGAGTCGTGCGTTGACCTTGTTTGCCTCTTTGGCTTTCGTCGCGATCTTTTGTTCGTTCATCTCGCCGACTGTTGGCAGACCATCGGTGAGGAAGAGCACGTAGCTTGGCCGCTTCGAATCGGTCAGTTGAGCGAGTGCGGTTTGTAATGCACCGTCAATGTTCGTGCTGCCTCCGGCATACAGGCCGTCCACAAAACCGGTCGCGGCTTTTATGGTCGCTTCGTCGGCTCGTTGCAGTTCCGGGCGAAAACTTTCGACCGCTGAGTCGTAGACCACAAGATTGAAATTGTCTTCCGGCTTTAACTGTTGCAGCAAGAACTTCAACGCACCGCGAGCTTGTTCAAATTTCTGACCGGTCATGCTGCCGCTGCGATCGACGACAAAGACCACTGTCTTTGGTAGCGGCTTCGCGTCGGGCTTCACGTCCGGACTGGCAAGCATCAGGAAGAAGCCATCTTCCGAATCTTTGGGGCGATAGCTGATGACGTTCATCTTTGGGGCGATAGCTGATGACGTTCATGCCGACCGCTCCGCGATCAGTTCCGAAGAGCAAACGGAAATCGTCGGGGTTCGAGACGTTCGTCAGTGCAAGTTTGCAGACAGCGTGAGTCCCGTCAGGGCGAGTGAGTTCAATCGCGTGCGTCGGGCTGTAAATTCCTTTGAGCGGGTCGGACGTCTCGACACGCACCGCGATATTGAGCGTTTCAATCGGATGCTGTGCGTGCTTGTGAGTCCCGATTGGAAGTAGCAAATCAACAAGTCCGTTCTCGCTATGCAACAACTGCGAATAGCGAATCTCGACACGTCGTTCGGCATTCGGCGGAACGGGGAAGACACTCGTTTGGAACAATCCTTGGCCGAGGTATTCGAGCAATGCTGGGTCTTTGCGTTGCCGCACGATCGACTCGTAAACGGCACGAGCTTCGTCCTTCTTCATTAGCTTGCCCACGAGTTCTTTGCCGTCAACCAGCAACGTGAGCTGACTGACCGCCGCATTCTCTGGCATTGGAAAAAGAAGCTGTGCTTCGAGCACTTGGCTGCTGACGTTCTGAAAGACCTGCGACAACTGCACTGTGGCAATCTGGTCTTTCACCGAGACCTGCATATCGACGGAGCGAACTTTGTAAACTGACGGCGGCAATACCGGTCGAGATGTCGTCCCCGGATGCGGCAGACGAGTCACCCGCGCGCCATGCTCGACGATCACCACTTGGGCAGAAGCAAGGCTTGGTAGGAACCACGTGACGGCCGCGAGCAAAAGAGTCCACAATTTTCGCGTCATGACAAGCGCTCCATGAGTTCGTAGAGCAGGCGGCGCGCCTGCCAGTAGGGAACGATGGAATCACAGACGAGCCGTCTGTGATTCGGCCATTTCCAGCCAAGTGTGGCCGGTTCGACAACAGACCGCTTCCAGCAGTTCCCAATGTTTTGGAAAAAGGCGGCTGCTTGTTGGTGCGGTGAGGCAGGTCTACACTCGCACCGGCATTTGGCAAGACCAAGTTGAACCTGATCGGGAGCAGCACGACGTGGAGATTTCGGTGAATGGAGAGCCTCGGCAAGTGGAGGCGGAATGCACGGTCGCGATGTTGCTGGAGCAACTCAAACTTCAGCCACGCTATTTGGCTGTAGAGCGAAATCAGCAACTCGTCCCCCGAACGACTCACGCGAATTGTGTTCTACAACCCGGCGACAGCATCGAGATCGTGACCCTCGTTGGCGGTGGTTGAAGTTGCTCCCGCTCTCTATTGAGGTCGAACTCCGTTCAAACCCGTCTTGTCACTCTTTCCAAGCTGTGCCAGACTCCCGCGCGTTGCTGGTTCGCCGCGCAGGAATTGCTCTGTACGGCATTTCGGATTTCGTCGTTACGCACGTTGAGGTTGCTGATGACTCGCTGGTTCACAACTGCTGTCGTCTTGTTGGGATTCTTGTCCGTCGCTTTCGAGCGGCCGGCGAGTGCTCAAGGGGTGATCTGGAAACTGCCCGAAGATGGGACGTGGGTCCGGTACGAAGGAACCTACAAGCAGATCGAAACCCGAGCGAGCAGCGGCCAAGCGGACCTCGAAATCGAATGGATTCAGCACCTGACGATCAAGTCTGTCGGCAAACAAGAGGCTGAATACGAAGGGAAGATGGTTCCGTGCCGCTGGCTCGAAATCAAAATTCAAACGGGCAAAAAGAGCGAAGCGGGAATCAACCCTGGCCCTGTCGGACAGACGATTTACAAAGTGCTCCTCCCGGAGCATCGTGTCGTTGGCAAGCTTGAAGATGAGGAAACAATCCCCGTTTCTTATCTGTCGATCGTGAAGGGCTTCCGCAAAGAGGGGGCCAAAGAAGTTGAACAACTCAAAGGGTCGGTGCTTCAAATCTATCCCAAGATCGCATTGATCCGACATTACACAACGCTCGAAAAAGATGGCGACGCCGAAAACCTCGATCTGACAACCGGCGCTGTCACCGCCCAAAAGTGGAAAGGGAAGCACGAGGCCGAGAACTTGGAAAACCACACGATCCAAGAAGCGGAACTCTGGCGCAGTGACGACACGCCGTATGGACTGGCTCAGTGGTCGGTGAAGATCACGATGGAACGTAAGAACGACAAAGAGCCACGATCCTCGTTCAAACAAGTCTGCCAAACGCTGGTGGAGATGAAGCAGTTGGAAACCGGAACCGACGCGAAGAGCGAACTGGAATCGCAGTAGTCAACGTACAAGCTGAGTGGGTCAGGAGCCCGGTGCGTTAGCGTGCCGGGCTTCTCTTTTTTGGCGGCGGAGCGTTGGAAGAAGAGTCTTGCTCTCGCGATTTGAACTTCCTGCCTACCGTCAGCGATTCGGGAATGCCATTGGGATACTTTTCGCTCAACCAAGTTTCAATTATTTCGTGGCGATGTTCTGGAAATGGGTGTGACGACATCCACTCCGGCTGGCGATTTCCTTTAGACACTTCCGCAAGAACCTTCATGACCCCGAGCATCTGCGAGGGATCAAAGCCAGCAGCCGCCATCGCTTCGAGACCGAATTGATCGGATTGTGTTTCGTCACCACGACCGTACTTCAATTGCAGCATCGAATTGACCATCCCCGCGATCGCTTGATTGGTACGTCCTGAACTTCGCTCGTCACTGCTGGCGATGCCGACAGCGGTCACGAGCATTTGGCCCAACTCTCCTTTCGCCATGTGTTGCGCACCGTGCCGGTGGATCACATGGCCGATCTCGTGTCCGAGCACCCCAGCAAGCTGTGCTTCGTTCTGAAGTCGCGTCAGCAAACCCACCGTAATAAAGACCTGCCCTCCCGGCAGAGCAAACGCATTCACCATGTTGGGATCGCGGAGCAAGTGGAACTGAAACTTGTATGGGCTTTTTCGAGCGATGCTCTGGGCGACCAATAACTCACCCACTTCACGAACCAGCACACCCGACTTGGAATTCGGGTCAAACTCTCCCCCCATCTGCCGGGCCATCGACGGTGCAGATTGCAGACCGAGCGAAATCTCATCGGAGACCGACAGCGCGACATGCTGCTTTTCTCCAGTGACAGGATTCTCCTGGGTGTTGCCGAAGAACTTAATCAGCGTGCCCACCACGATGATTCCAGCGATGATCCACTGCGGCCGAAGCTGAAAGCCGCCGCGATCGTTTGAATATCCGTATGACATGATTGGGTTCTCTCGGAGCGGTTAAATGTCGATCAGCACCCCAAGCCCGCCTGTTTGGCCTTGGAGGAACGGTCGACTCGACGTAATTGGTTCAATTTGAATCGGCAAAGTAGAGACTACTCTGACTCCAGCGGCACGTCGATGACTCGATCTTCCCCTTCCATGATTTGAACGGTCTCTTGCCACGGCTTGAATCCGGGGATGTTGAGCTTTAGCAGCAGGTCGATGTTGGGATGCACGTCGAACCAGAGTTTGTCGTCATCTGGCGTTCGAGCTTGCGAGGTTGGCAGGCGGGCACCGATTTGCTGAGCGGCATTGGAATCTGCGAACTGCGGAAAGTTCAGCGGGCCTGTTGGCTTCACGGGCTTGCCGTCGAACGTCGGACGGAGCGTCACGGACGACGGCTTCAAGCGGACGACATGGAAAGCGAGACCATCTTCGTCGAACTTGGTGACGTATCGTTCGGGAACCGACTTTCCATCAGCCGCTTCGCGAGTGATCCGCAAAAAGCCGTCGTCTGAGTTCTGATTAATGCGGCCTTCAAAGCCACGAGGGACTCGCAGTTCATACAGGCCGGGTTGATCGGTCACTTCGCGAAGTCGGCCCCACCAGACCACTTTGTTGGCGACTCCCATCACCGACAGGCTGCGACCGCGGACTGGTTGATCGTCGCTCGTTGTGTAGCGAGCAGTCATGCGCACGGACTCGGTCGGCTTGAAGTCGAGCTTTTGTTGGGCCGGCGCGGTCTTCGGGAGATCCACCACTTGATGAAGATAGACATCGGGAAGTCGCACGCCGTCTTTGGGAAGCTCAGGAAAACGGCCTTCGTCATAAAGTTCAACGACGTATTTCCCGTACTGACACGGCGGGAGCGAATACCGCCCGTCGGCATCCGTGATCGCGTACCGCAACGGCACTCGATCACTGCCGTCCGCACGCACAACGGCGTTGGCCACGCCGCGTCCCTTCGCATCGGTGACTCGCCCGAACAACCGCGTGCCGCGTTGCAGTTGAAAGACCGGCTGCTCGCCGAATTCCGGAGTGATCGCTCGCGACACCGCCGCTGCATGATTCGGATTCACGTAGATGCGACCGCGACCGGAACTCTCCGGAACCACCAGGCGATAGCGACCGTTCGCATCGGTCGTCGTCTTGTGCGCGTTTCCGTTCTGCCAACCTTCTCGATTGAACCCCGATGTCACCGCGATCCCCTTCGCCGGTTGCCCGTTGAGATCCAAGACTCGGCCAGTGACGACCTTTCCCGGAACCATCTTCACTTGCCGAATGAAATCTCGAGCATGACTCGGCTCCGCCTTCGACAAGAAATAAAACCCTTGCCCAGTCGCTCCCAACGACTGATAGTCTGGATGTTCTGCGACCCTCTCGACAAACAAATCCGTTTGCCCCTTCACCGCATCAGGTAACTCAAACGTAAATTTCCCAACGTTCCGAAACACCAACTCGGCCAACGGCTTTTCATCGCGGATCGGAAGACTCGACAACTTGCGAAACCGAAATCGAACCGTCGC
>CAIJTL010000513.1 GCA_903823545.1 uncultured Planctomycetaceae bacterium | reverse complement strand
GCGCGTCTGACTCTCAGTAATCCGAGGTCAGTTTTCGGAACACCCCGTTGCGAGACTCTCAGTAATTCAAGGTCATTCTCTGAAACGCTTGGTGGGCGTGTCGTAGTCGTGAGTGGCCAAGAGGAGATGGTTGTGAGGATCCTTCCTTCGCAGTGCATAAAAACGAATCTGGCCTTTGGTCAGATCGACGTCGGCGCGGACCAAGCGGTGGATCCAGACCGGACTGACGTTGAACGTGTTTCCCAGCACGACCGCCTGGCCCTTGACGTTGGTTTCTCGGACATAGATCGCGGTTCCTGTCAGCGGCTGTTGCAAGTTCAGTCGCCAGTTCTTGGGGAACGGTCTGCGATCGGGAGCATCTTCGATTCGTACCGAGTAGCGTCGCCGATGGGCCTCGACGAAGCGGTTCGATTGAGCCACCACCTCGTCACAATTGCGGAACTGAAAGCGCGACCAAACCGCGTCTTGCCAGCGTCGATTGAAGGCTTCGATATCGGCTTGAAATCCGCGGCACAGCGGCGGCGCGAACACCGGCGTGACTTCCAGCGACAAACACATTCGAGTGACTCGGCCCAGGCTGTCGGGCCACCGATGAGTTCCGTGGAAGACCGTGCCGTTATCGAACTTCGCGTAGCGGGGAAGTCCCACCTCACGCCAATGTTCGAGCAAGCATTCGACCGTGACTTTCGCGGTGATTTGTGCGGCTGGCCAAGCCGCACAAAGTCCTCCGTGCAGGCTGATTCCGGTCAACACATTCACGTCGATCCCACCGCGAATGACCAAGTCTTCGATGGCGTCGAAGTTGTCCATCTCGACGCGTTTGTCGGAGACATCGGACAAGAACCATCCCGGAGGAGGTGCCTTTCGCCGGACTCGTTTGCGGCCATCCAAGGCACCGCGTCGCGACAAGATTCGCGCAATGGTGGCGACGGCAGGAATCACTCGCTCACCGCGTTGTTGCAACTCTCGCTGAATCGCCTCCGATCCGTACTCACCCAGATCGCTCTTGGTTCGCAGTTGCCGCCGGACGATGAGAACGCGCTGCTCCACACCGGCCTTGGTACGGCGTGCCGACACACGACACCCCGCAGGACGAGCGGACCAGTCCACTTCACCCAACGGCAAGTCTCCCGCACGAGCGACCCAACGCTGCACGGTGCTGAGCGACACGCGAAACGAGCGAGCGACCGCTCGCTGACTGACGCCATCACGTACTTATGACACCATTATTCTTCGACGATCCGTGACCGTCTCTTTTTTTCACGAGCACAACTCCTGAAGTGATTGAAAACAAACCACAACCTCGCAGTTTACTGACCTTGGATTACTGAGACTCGTCTGACCTTGAATTACTGAGAGTCACGCAACACACCCCGTCGCGAGTGACCTCCGATTACTGATAGTTGGCCAATTGGTGGGAGCGATTCATGACAAAAGGCGGATGCCGGTGATTCTGCGTCCGGAGGATTACGGACTTTGGTTGGATCACTCGATTGATGATCCGGCTTGTTTGTTGCCGCTGCTTCGTCCGTTTCCCGACGAGGAGATGGAAGCGATTCTGGTTCCGCGAACAATCGAGAATGATTGGTTTGATGCTCGTTGTTGGCCGCACTTGGTGAGTTAGCGGAAGTCTCGCGAGTGAGTTTGCAGATCGGCGAGTTCGGTGGTGAGATCGCGGAGTTGAGTGACGAGGACGTGGACGATTTGGCCCTCACGTTGGAGCGGTCCCGTGGCGAGCATCACGCTGGCGGTGCGGGCCACTTGCCGGTGTTGTTCCCAGACGTCGGGGCGGACGATCAAGTTGGTTGTTCCGGTTTCGTCTTCGAGTGTGACGAACGTGATCCCCTTCGCCGTGCTGGGACGTTGACGCATCAGGACCAAGCCCGCGACGGTGACTCGCTTGCCGTTCGGCCAGGACGCGAGCTTCCAAGCGGGGACGGCTTGAAGTTCTTGCAGACGCGGACGCAGGAACTTCATCGGATGGCCGCGCAGCGAAAGCCCGACGGTGCGGTAGTCCGAGACGACTTCTTCGACTGCGGAGAGGTGCGGTAGTGCGGGCAGCGGCTCGGCATCATCAAGCGGCTCACATTTCGGTTGATCGAACAGTGGCCCTGCATCGGGATCAGGAAGGGCTTGCCAGAGGGATTCGCGGCGGTTGAGTTGCAGAGAACGAAACGCATCCGCTCGCGAGAGGCGAGTGGCGATCGAGTTGCTCGCGCCGGTGCGATGAAAGAAGTCGTCCATCGACGTGAAAGGGCGAGGGCCACGTGCGCTGACGATGCTGTTGGCATCTGCCGGTGAAAGGCCGCTGAGCATTTGAAAGCCCAATCGCAGATCGAGCGGTTTTTCTGGATGAGGTCGTTCGAGCGTGCAATCCCACTCACTCCGGTTGACGTCCACCGGCAACACGGTGACTCCGTGCTTGCGAGCATCGGCTACCAACTGAGCGGGTGCGTAGAAGCCCATCGGTTGAGAGTTCAACAACGAGGCGGCGAAGGCCGCCGGATAGTGATGCTTGAGCCATGCCGAAGCCCACACGAGTAGCGCGAACGAGCAAGCGTGACTTTCCGGAAAACCATATTCACCGAAGCCACGGAGTTGGCGAAACACACGCTCGGCGAAGTCGGTGGAGTAACCGTTGGCGGTCATCCCGTCGATCAGCTTCTTTTGGAAATGGTCGATCACGCCACGACGCCGCCAAGCCCCCATCGCTCGACGAAGTTGATCGGCCTCACCGGGAGTGAATCCGGCGGCGACCACGACGAGCCGCATCGCTTGTTCCTGAAAGATCGGCACACCCAACGTCTTTTCCAACACGGCTCGAATGCGGTCGTCAGGATACTCAACTGGCTCCTCGCCACATCGCCGACGCAAATAGGGATGCACCATATCCCCTTGGATCGGACCGGGGCGAACGATCGCGACCTCAATGACGAGATCGTAGAAGCAGCGCGGCTGCAATCTGGGCAACATGCTCATTTGGGCGCGCGATTCAATTTGGAAAACCCCCGTTGTGTTCGCTCGGCTGATCATGTCGAACACGCGAGGGTCGTGGGCCGGAATGTTGGCGAGCGTCAGGCGCCGGTTGTGATGTCGCTGAATCAGATCGAAGCAACGACGAATGGCCGTCAACATGCCGAGCGCCAACACATCGACCTTCAAGATGCCGAGCGCATCCAAATCGTTCTTGTCCCATTCGATCACCGTACGACCGGGCATCGACGCATTCTCGATCGGCACGACTTCGCAGAGCGGACTGTGTGTGAGGACCATGCCGCCAACGTGTTGCGACAGATGGCGCGGGAAGTCGAGCAGTTCCGTCACGAGCGATACCAATTGGCCGCCGAGCCGCGACTCCGGCGGCAATCCCGCTTCGCGAATGCGAGAGGCGAGATGTTCCGCGTCGTGCAGGTGATCGACATGCTTGGCCAGCGAATCGACGCGATCGAGCGACAGGCCGAGTGCTTTGCCAACGTCACGAATGGCTGAGCGAGGTCGATAGCAGATGACGGCGGCGGTCATGCTGGCTCGTTCACGACCGTACTTCTCGTAAAGGTATTGAATGACTTCTTCGCGTCGTTCGTGCTCAAAGTCCACGTCGATGTCGGGAGCTTCGTTGCGCTCTTTGCTGATGAATCGCTCAAACAGCACGTCGATCCGGTCGGGATCAACCGACGTGACGCTGAGGCAAAAGCAGACGGCGGAGTTCGCTGCGCTGCCACGCCCCTGACATAAGATGTTTCGCTCGCGAGCAAAGCGGACCAAATCCCAAACCGTCAAGAAATAGGCGGCGTACTTCAACTCGCCGATGAGCGTGAGTTCGTGTTCGAGGAGACGTCTCACCTTGTCGGGCACGCCGCGTGGATAACGGCCCTTCGCACCCCGCCACGTCAGGTTGATGAGATGTTGAATCGGTGTCAGCCCGCGTGGACACAACTCTTCCGGGTAGTCGTATCGCAGTTCGTCGAGCGAGAATTGGCAGCGATCCGCAATCTCGATAGTCCGAGTAACGGCATCGGGACACATCGCAAAGAGTGCCGACATTTCGGGGGACGATTTCAGATGCCGTTCGCCGTTTGAGAATCGTCGCTCGCCCAGTTCCGCGACGGTGCAGCCGTGCCGAATCGCCGTGAGCACGTCTTGCAACGGCTGACGTTCGCGAACGTGACAATGGACGTCATTGGCCGCTACGAGCGGAAGGCCGACTCGTTTCGCGTCGGCCATCCAGCGTTGCAGTTGCCGAGCGTCGTCGGACCCGCGATGCAGCTCCGCCAGCAGATAAGCTCGGTCGCCGAACGCTTCGTGAATTCGCTCAACGTCGCCGTCACGCTCCGCGTGACGAGCTGATAGTGCGTTTGACGTTGAATTCTGGAACGACGTCGATGGCACGCTCGGCTCATCACGCGGAGCGTGATGGCGACGTAACACAACACCCGCTAATAGCCCTTCGGCATGTTCGAGGAGATCGGACAACGTGAGCCGGCATTCCCCTTTGGGAGCACTCCGTCGTCCTTTCGTGATGAGTCGGCAGAGGCGGCCGTAACCCGCTCGATCGATCGCCCAGAGCACGATGGGCGGTGAATCAGCCGGAGTAATTTCGGCTCCGATGAGCAACTTCAATCCATGCTCCTTCGCCGCAACGTGTGCTCGCACGACCCCTGCGACGCTATTGCGATCCGTGATAGCGATTGCCGAGTGACCGAGTTCACCTGCTCGCGTTACCAATTCGTCGGGATGCGAAGCCCCTTCCAGAAACG
>CAIJTL010000512.1 GCA_903823545.1 uncultured Planctomycetaceae bacterium | reverse complement strand
TGACGCAATGACCGAAAAATCCGAGTCCGGTCGGAGGGAGGTGGCTTGTCTCAGATTTTTCAGGACCGGTCAATACGGATCAGATACCGTTGAAGCCAGCACAGCCGTCTTCTGCTCGTCGGAGTGTTCGTGTTCTAGCAGTCATGCCTGCACTTCAACTTGAGGCATAGTTTGTCGGCTGGCCCAAAAACCTCAGTGTCGCTGTTAAAGTCTGCCAAAGATTCCGCCGATACCGTAGTTGAGACGGCGCGTTGGGCGCTGATGAGGGGCATTTGCGCGAGTGAGCCTGCGGTCAACTTCGTTACAAAACGGGACGTTGATCAAAAAGGAGTATTGGCATGTGGAAGCAGTTTCGCAGCGGAGTGCTGTTTGCAGTCGTGTTTGGCTTAGCCCCGATGGCTTGGACCGAATCAAAGGCATCTGCACAGCTCTTTAACTTCTTTCGAGGGTGTCGCAATTGCCAACAGCCGGAAGGAAATTGCAATTGCCACTCACGTCGCTCGAACTGTCACTGCCAGCGACCAACAGGTCAGTGCAATTGCGGAGTGCAACAGCCAGTAGTCCAACAACAGGTTTATCAACAACCGATCGTGCAGCAGCCAATTGTTCAACAGCACGTCGTGCAGCAGCAGGTCGTTGAGACTCGCATGGTGCCGCAGCAGACGACCGTGATGCGAAATGAAGTCGTCACTCAATACCGCCAAGAAGCCGTTACTCAGGCAGTTCCTGTGACGACCTACCGAAATGTTGTTGTGGACGAAGGGGGCTATCAAATGGTCTACGTCCCAAAGCAAGTGACGAAACAGGTTCCAGAAGTGACTTACCAACAACAGGTCGCCTATCGCAGTGTTCCATATCAGGTGTCACGGCAAGTTCCGCAAGTTGTCACACAAATGGTTCCGCAACAAGTTGTGCGATCGCAACCGGTCACTTATCAAACGACACAAATGGTCCCGCTCGCTCCGGCACCGGTTGCACGAGGATGTGCGCCGTGTGGAACGGCGACATACGGAGTCGCTCCGTATTCGACGATCGGACAGACCTACGTGCCGTCGACAACGATAGTATCTCCGTTGACTTACAACCCCGTAACGATGCTCCCTCCAACGACGGCCATCGTGAACCCAACTTTGGTGAACCCGCAATCTGAAGCGAATTCAAACCCGGTTCCGGACCCGAGATTCCTCGATAGTCCAGGGGCCTCGAAAGAATCCTGGTCCACAATTGGATCACGAAACGGTGGACGATCTGAGGTCGGTTACCAAGATGATCAACGTACGGCCAACAGCGGCAGCATTCGTTTCAAACCTGCCTCGACGGTCTATCGCTCGTGGGAAACGCAGTCGCGAGTCGCCGCAGGCGAGGCTCCAGCGCGACAATAGAAACGTTCGTGAAGAGACTGCTCGGAGTCGCTTGTTACATCGCCCTATTGAGGCAATCGCTGTCTCGATAGGGCCTTCTCGTTTCCTTCACTCTGAACCCGTTCGCCGAAAGAACGCTTCTGTGTCTTTGACAAATTTCGGGTCTCGCTTTCGAAGCTTGTCGAGGTCCGCTCGGAGTTCCGGGTTCTTTTTCTGTCCCGCGATCAAGAAGCAGACGATCGCCTTCTTTGCAGGAACGTCATCGTATTCC
Organism: uncultured Planctomycetaceae bacterium; assembly: GCA_903823545.1. GTDB lineage: Bacteria > Planctomycetota > Planctomycetia > Planctomycetales > Planctomycetaceae > SXKJ01. The sequence goes on along the minus strand of CAIJTL010000512.1, from coordinate 3,197 downwards.
GGCTGACCGTATAGATTCGTTAGCCGTTCATGAATCGACCAGTCTTCCCAACGCGCGAGGTCAATAATTGCGATCTCAACCAATTCCGGGCGATTGAGGACTTCCCGCATAGACTGCTTCAGCCGCTCTTTGCTGATACGGTCGAGTCCGTAATCCCACATGAACCGAACCGCTTGTATGGCGAAATAGGCTTCGTCTCGTATCGCGTTCTTATTCTTAAGTTTGATCTTGTCGATCAAGTCCAAACCTTGCTCGCCGGTCAGTAAGAGATACCCGCAGGTGACTCCATCAATTCCCAATCGGTCGGTCGTTTCCGCAGGTTCTTCGATTTTCTTTTTCATCATGGCGGCATCGTCCGCGTTGCCGCAGAGGCCGAGCAGCAAACCGTATAACCCGAGTCGAGTCGGATGTGTTTTGGGGTTGGCGACCCAGCGACTCAGCTTCTCGCGGTCAAACTTCTCTTTGACCTTTACGATTTCTTCCCACGGGGCATTTGCAAACTCACCGTATGCATCGTTGGAAATTGTAAGGTCCGGTGATTCGAGAAAGCTGAGGTAATACTCCAATCGTTCTGCAGTTGGATTCTTGGGCGATGGAGCTTCTGTGATGTATTTAAATGCCGCTTCGGAACCTTGTATCGCGGTCAGCCAATTGACTCCCTCGTTGTCGTGTTCACCAAAGAGCAGCCACAGATCGCCTTGTTTGCCTGTGCGAAACCGAGGCTCAACAAACTGACTGCCTTTGGAGAGTTTCTCGTCCTTCGGCATTCGAGCGATCTCGATGACGGAAAACGTCGTGCTACCAAAAGTCCGTCCGCTCGGCTTTTGCCCTCCAACCCATGAGGCCAACACCACCGCATGAGACTTGGCCAACTGCTCAGATAATGTGATCGAAGGCCCGGAACAAAGCGGACATGCACTGACGATTGAAGTAGTGCACCATGAGAGGACAAGTAACAAGACAGATACGTAACGAACGGCGATTTTCGTCATGGTGAACTCAAACTTTCTCCGGTTCCGGATGCATCCACGGGCCACGGTACGGGCGGCGGAGCAATTTGTTCGCTTCGTCGTCATCTTTGACGAGCCCCTTCGCTGCGTCCCAAGTCAGCGTGCGGCCAAGTTGCATAGCGTGATTCGCAAGGATGCAGCTCACGGTCGAAATGTGGCCTTCTTCAATGTCAGCGACTGGCTTGCCTCGTGAGGCGATGCAGTTGAGTAAGTCCTGCATGTGACCTCGAATCGCCGGAGCGACGTGTTGTTCGAGATCCTTTTCGGTTTTGTCTTCCGGGTACTTGTCGAGTTCATAGGTCACATCTCGATGAATTGGTTTCCCTTCGCCACGCGGCATGAAGTCGTAGCTGTTGACGCTCGCCTTCAGCGTTCCCTTGTCACCGTAGAACGTTGCGCCCCACGGATATTTCGGATCGGGCGTGTCGCCCCACGTCCGATGTTGCCAAACGACGTTGACGCCGGGGAACTCGAACGTCGCCGTCTGTGTATCGGAGATATTCGCCTTTGCTGCTTTATCAACCAGGATGCCCCCCGCCGATGACACGCGAATCGGCCAGCCGAGGCTCATCATCCAGCGGACCATGTCGAGCATATGAATACACATGTCGCCGACGATGCCGTTGCCGTATTCCATGAACGCTCGCCAGCCGCGCGGGTGAGCGATCGCGTTGAACGGTCGTAGCGGAGCCGGCCCGGTCCACATCTCGAAATCGAGGTATTCCGGCGGCGCGGAGTCCGGTGCAGTCGAGCGATTGCGCATGTGGTAGTAGCAGTAAATCTCGACGTGCGCGATGTTGCCAAGCTTCCCCTGCTGAATGATGTCGCGTGCTTCCGCCAGATGCGGAGTGCTGCGTCGCTGAGTGCCAACTTGGACGACGCGTCCGTACTTTCGAGCGGCCGCGAGCATTGCTTGGCTTTCGACAATGTCCACGCTGGTCGGCTTCTGCACGTAAATGTCGGCCCCCGCTTTCACAGCCTCAATCATCGGCAGTGCGTGCCAATGATCGGGGGTCGCGATCTCGACGATATCGAGGTCTTTCTCCGCCAGCATCTTCCGATAGTCGCCATACAATCGCGGCTTCTTCTTCGAGACTTGCCGCGACGCAACCAACTCCGCCGCCTCGCCGAGCATCTTCCGATCGACATCACACAGCGACACAACTTCGACCGGCGAAATCTGAATCAGCCGCAACAAGTCCGACTTGCCGTACCAGCCCGAACCAATCAAGCCCACTCGCTTAGGCTTCGGCTCCGCTGCGAATGCCGCAGGCAAAATAGGAATGAGCGAACTCAACGCCAGTGTGCCAGCGGATACTTTCAGAAAATGACGACGGTCCATGTTGCTTCCTCAATGATGTAGGTCAGTCTTTTCAGCCTGACCGAGATGCTTCCAACAACGTCGATGACAAATTCGACCTACGTAGTCGTCATCGCTCCGTACTGGCAGCTTGACTGCACTACTTCTTCTGCGGTTCGGTCCCCTTCTTCTTGGAGAGGCTCTTAGTCACCGACTCGTTCCAGTCGCGGTATTCCGGTGGTGGTGGGCGACGGACTGAGCCGACACCTTCTCCCGCTTGCTTCTCTTTGTTGTTGTCATTGCGACGTTGAGTCTTCGAGGTGACGTCCAAGTTGCGCAGCATCTCCTCGAACTGACGTCGTTGAGCTTTCGCTTTTGGTGAGTCGTCCTCCCCTTTGTCTTCGAGTTGTTCCTGCATCCGGTCAGCAAACTTTTTCATTTGCTCGGGAGTCCATCCCAACTCATCGAGCAATTCTTGATCGACTTCACCCCGAGCCAGTTCGTCCTTCAATTTCTTGAGAACGAGATCGGCAGCTTCCTTCGTGAATTCGGGATTTGTGTCTTCCGAATTCGGGAAGCTCGATGAACTCTCTGACTTACCGTCAGGCTCTTTGTCCGCCAGTGCCTGCTTATTGGGGTTGCCTCGCTTCTTTTTATCACTTGGCTTGCTGCCAGGCTTATCACCTGGCTTATCGCTAGCCTTGTCACTCGGAATATCACCGGGAGTGCTACCCGGTTTATCGCCGGGCTTGTCACCCGGTTTATCGCCGGGCTTGTCACCCGGTTTATCGCCGGGCTTGTCACCCGGTTTATCGCCGGGCTTGTCACCCGGTTTATCGCCGGGCTTGTCACCCGGTTTATCGCCGGGCTTGTCACCCGGTTTATCG
>CAIJTL010000511.1 GCA_903823545.1 uncultured Planctomycetaceae bacterium | reverse complement strand
TCTCTCACTCGCCGTCGCCGTCTGTAATTGAGGGCTTGAGTCCGTACGGATTCTTACCGCTTAGGTCGTCCACTGCGCGTGCCAACTCGCACAGAAATCGCACACTTGTTCGTTCCCGAATGAACGATTACATAAAACAAACATTAGTCGTGTCTGTTTTGTTTCTTTAGAGGTGGCTCTCGCTCATGCGGCTCTCATTGCAAACCGATTATGCCCTGCGAACGCTGATGTATCTCGCATCGGTATCGAACCGAGCGACCATTGGGGACGTGGCGGCATTCTTTCAGATTCCGGCACCCAACGTGGCCAAGGTGGTGAATCAGCTCGCCCGTTTGGGTTATGTGCGCAGCGTTCGTGGAATCGGTGGTGGGATCGAATTAGCCGTGGCGACCGACGAGGTCACGATCGGTGAACTCGTCGAAGCGTTTGAAGGAAGCATGCACTTGTTGGAGTGCGTCGGGACCGACGAGGTCTGTGTGATTCAAAGTTATTGCAAGCTACGCAACGTGCTCGCGCGGGCCGAGCAGGTGCAAGTCGATTACCTGAAGAGCGTCAAATTGAGCGACGTTCTGCCGGTCAAGATCACTGGTGCAAAGCGTGGTGCTGTTCGAAGTCTGTCCCGCACAACAACGAGGAAAACGAAATGAAGATTCACAGTGCTCGGTGGGTAACGTTGAGTTTGATCGTGGTCTTGGCGGGTGTGACTCTACTCCCCGGCCAAGGAACAAAAAAAGCAGCCGACGACCCGGCTGTCGAGCGAACTCGTAAGCAAACCAAAATGCTGGATGATCTCTACAAGACGGCGATCGTGCTCATCACGACTCATTACGTGAAAGGTGAAGAACCGGCCGCCGCCGTTGCTGGCAAACTGCTCTGGAAAGAGATGAAAGCGAAGGGACATCACGAAGTCCGCTTGCTCGACGCGACGGGCGACCCGATCGAAAAGGCCAACGTGGCGAGCGATGATTTTGAAAAGAATGCCGTTAAAGAAATCCTCGGAGGTAAAGCGTCCGTCGAACAAGTTGTTGAGAAGGAAGGCAAGAAATACCTCCGCACAGCGACCATCGTTCCCGTGGTCATGGATAAGTGTGTTTCATGCCACGCTCATTACAAAGACGTGCCGAAGGGGAAAGCGATCGGAGCACTCTCCTACATTGTTCCGGTTGAGTAGATCGTCGTATGCAAATCGATGATGTCCAAACAAGCCCAGCTCTTTCTCAAAGAGCTGGGCTTTTTCGTTTTGTGCATGACGTAATCTCGACTCATCCGTAGCACAGACAGCCCGCCTGTGATTCAATCCGACACAATCACAGGCGAGTCGCCTGTGCTACGGTTTGCCGCCCACTCGAAGGAGCTCTCCATGAGATTCTGGATCACAGCGTTCGTCGGCGTGCTCTTGTTGTCTGCCAGCGGTTTCGCGGAAGACAAAGTTCACAACTGGGTCAAAGTCACGGACAAGCCGGGTTGGCAGCCGCGCGATTCCCAAGGGGAACTGGTCTATAAAGATCAGTTGTGGCTCTTTGGCGGTTGGTTCGATTCGTTCCACGCTCCTCCGCGTGACGTGTGGAGTTCGGCGGACGGCAAGACCTGGAAGCTGGTGGAGAAAGAGGCTCCGTGGAAGCACAGCGATCTGCCGATGACGCTGACATTTCAAGACAAGATGTGGTTCATGGGAGGCTGGTTCAACGGTCGGCTCGAAGGGCACGGGGCGAGCAACGAAGTCTGGTCATCAACCGACGGCGTGAAGTGGGATCAAGCGACCGCCGCTGCCGGTTGGACTCCGCGTATCGCGGCGGCCGTTGTCGAATTCAAAGGGAAGATGTGGATGCTCGGCGGGACCGAGAACTACTACTTCGGCGATGACAAGAGCCTGAGGAACGATGTCTGGTCTTCGTCCGACGGCAAGACCTGGACGCGAGCGACCGACAATGCCGGATGGTCTCCGCGAGCGTACCATCAAGCGGCGGTCCTCAACGGCAAGATGTACGTCTTCGGCGGCGGCAACTACGTCCCGAAGTATCATGCGGTCAATGATGTCTGGTGCTCGGAAGATGGTGAGCATTGGACGCAGTTGACCGAGCACGCGCCGTGGTCGCCGCGCCTCTGGTTTTCGTCGGTCGTGTATCGCGATCACATCTTCGTTCTCGGCGGCTGGTCGAATAACCCGTCGAAGAATTGGGGCGATGTCTGGTACTCGAAGGACGGCAAGGAGTGGAAGCAGCTCAATTCAGAAGTGACTTGGAAAGAGCGCCACGAACAATCCGCCTACGTCTTCCAAGGCAAACTCTGGATCGCCGGCGGCCACGCCCAACCGCTGAGCAGCGAAGTCTGGTCACTGGAACTGCCACGCGATTGGCCGGGGAAGGAGTAGAGCACACGCTGTTCATCAACGAATCGAAAAACCGCAAACCCATCAAATGGCCGAGAACGAAGTTGAAGAACGAAACGGTTGCGGGCTACGGAGGTCCGATGGAAATCGAACCTGACTTCAATTCGAGGTTCGTGCTTCGCCCGGAGCGTATATCGTGGTGCTGGT
>CAIJTL010000510.1 GCA_903823545.1 uncultured Planctomycetaceae bacterium | reverse complement strand
GCAAATCCCACTCCAATGGGAGAAGATGGCTCGCCCCTGAGCCATGTTGTGCCTTCGCCGAAACTTACAGAGTTCTCGCTTTTCGAAACACCAGCGATCCGATACGCATCACTCGATATCCCACCCACCTGCGTCCCCGGTCCCAGCCCCACGAGCGTCTGGGCGGTGAACCCATTCCCGGCCGCGTTGAGTTCAAACAGCTTCGCGATCTTGGTGACGCCGATCGTGCCGGTCCCCTCGTACCCGACGATCCCGATCTCCTGCAGCGCCGGGTCGAACCCCATGTCGCGGAACTCGTACGAGGCCGGAGCCACGATGACCTTCGCCGCCAGCAGCAGACGCGATTCCAACACCTGCACCACCGCCCTCGCCGAGCCACCCCGCCGCTTCCCCCGCTTCGTGGTCAGGTCTTCCAATTGCTTTTTGGGCTCCGCAAACCACCCCCAACCGAAACTCCACATCGCCACTCCGATCTATCTCGCACGTCGTTCGCCTGCCCATGCGCTGTTCAACTACCGATTGAACAAGAACTCTTTGCTGCTCAGCACGCTCCAGTAGAGGTCTTCGATGGCTTGGCGGCGGTCGGTGGGGGAGGCGGTGGCGAGGATGGAGAGTAAGCGTGAACGCTCGCTGTCGGTGGGGAAGCGGCAGAGAGTGGTGAGGTAGAGGTCTTCGATCAGCGACTCGTTGGGTGCGTTGGTGTCGAGTTGTTTTTCGAGATGGTTCCCCTTCGCTTCTAGTTTTTGGACCAACGTGTCGCCGTTGAGGATGTGCAGGACTTGGGTCATGCTCGGTTCGTCAGATCGTTCGCACTCGCAGGTGAGAATACGCTCGGGACGGCCGAAGGTTTTGAGGAAGTCGGAGGCGATGTTGACGTCGGGCAACTGCAACGCGCGCGTACCCACCGGGTAATCTTTGAATGGAGTTGGCGAGCCGGTCGCTTGCGACATAATGTCGAGCAACACTTCTGCCTTCAGACGCTTGGGGTAGTACCGCGAGTAATAACGCTCGTCGGGTTCGTTTCCTTTTGTCGTCTGGCTGCTGCGCTGATATGCCTGCGATGTGAGGATCAATCGCATGAGTTTTTTGAGGTCGTATGGACGACCTCCTTCACTTTGCTCGGTGAGATAAGCGGCCAATGCGGAGAGCAGCTCTGGGTTGCTGGGCGGGTTCGTCAGTCGCAAGTCGTCTACTTTGTCGACCAGGCCGATGCCGAAGAAGTTGGCCCAAACACGCTTGATGATGGCACGGCTTAAATACGGATTGTTGGGGGACGTCAGCCAACTCGCCACTTGCTCGCGGCGGTCGGCGGCTGATTCAAACGCCAAGACTTCGCCATCGAGTGGCTTCGGCGGTTGTGGCTTGCCGGTGCGCGGCTGAATGAGTTCGCTCTCGTCGTCGAGGAAGATGACTCTGTGCCCGTCACCGCTGCGGAAGTCGCCGCCCCAGCCTTTGCCACGCACGCGAGCAAACAAGCTTGCGAAGCCGTAGTAATCGTCGTTGGTCCATTTCTCCAACGGGTGGTCGTGACACTTCGCGCATTGAATCGACATCCCCAAGAAGGCCATTGAGGTTGTCTCGGCCATGTCGAGCGGGTCTTGATGCAGCGAATAAAAATTGGCCGCGCCGTTATCGAAGGTGCTGCCGCGAGCAATCACGATCTCGCGAGCGAACTGATCCCAAGGTGTGTTATCAGCGACGTTTTTGCGAATCCATTCCGAGAACGCTTTCAACGCTTGCGGACGGAGACGCTCACCCGACAGCAGAAACAAGTCCGACCATTTGTAGCTCCAGTAGTCGACGAACTCCGGTCGAGACAGCAATGTTTCTGCCAATCTCGCTCGTTTGTCGGGAGTGATGTCCGACAGGAAGTTTCGGACTTCATCAACAGTTGGCAGCACGCCGATCGTGTCGAGATACGCGCGGCGGATGAATTCAGAATCACTACATCGCGGCGACGGCGGAATATTCAAGCTCTTCAGTTTCGCGAGCACGTGATCGTCGATGAAATTACTCCGCTCGGCGTTTGCAAAGTGAGCGGCATCGATTGGCGTTTCATAAGGCGAAGTAACCGTCGCGATCACGTTTTGGCTGAGATACCAGGCGCTGATCGCTCCTTCGCCAAAGCCGATGATCTTCACGAGTCCTTGATCGTCGACTGACGCGACCGTGGCATTTGCCGATGTGAACTTGCACCAGCGAGTCACGTCTTCCACTCGCCCATCTGTGAAGTGGGCTCGCACAACGAGTTGTTGGCTGGCACCTTTCTTTTGTTGTGATGCTGTTGGCAGAATCTCTAGTCGAGTGATCTTCGCATCTGCGTCGCTCGGAGCCGGTTGGCCCGACGCGATCCATTCGGCGATGACTCGGTATTCCAAAGAATCGACATCGAACCGAATCCCTCCTTTGTGCGGGATCGCTCCCGATGGCTTTGTTAGAACAAGGCTACGTCCTGGGTCTGCTGGAACCACGCGGCGGCCTCGGGCTTGCCGAGTCAGCGTGCGGAAATCGGCGTCTGGATCGTAACCTCGTAGCGAAAGTTTGAACCCCGCTTTTCCGGAGGCCGCTCCGTGGCAGGCACCCATGTTGCAGCCAGTCTTCGACATGACCGATTGAACGTGATTGCGAAAGCTCCAAACGTGTGGCTCATCGAACTTGTTGACGGTGATTTTCGCCGTTGCTGATTGAGTGCCAAATTTCACCGTGATTGTCGCTTGTCCGTTGGCGACTGCGACGACGACTCCATCTTCAACCTTGGCGACTTTGTCGTTCGATGACTCGAACGTTATGGCGTCGGTCACTTGCCCAATGAGTCGTCCGTCACGAATGGACTCCACGATCAACCGATGTCGGGCTTCCGGCCCCGTCAGCACAATTTCTGCGGGTAAGACCGACAAGCCATCTTCCGCAATGGCGGCGAGGTTTGACGCGATGAGTGTCAATAAGACGGTGACAGACAACAGAGTTCGCAACATCGGATAACTTCCTTCTCATTTGAGGAAGAACAACCCATTCACCCAGTCCTTAAACCGGGAGAATAAAATCGCCCGGTGGATAAGACCGGGCGGCGAAAAGCGACGTCAAAAAATCCTCGGACGCTTAATGAAATTCAAGAGACAGCACTGTTCGGTCAGCGTCCCATTTCGACGGTCGATGTGTCACAGGGACTCGTTCTTCTCCCGTGCGACCAACCGACTCACCATCTTGGATTTGTGCACCAGACGAAATCAAGTAATGCACGACCGAGTAACACAGGTCGAGAATTTCTTCTGCCGATTGATTGCTGCGTTCGATTTCCATTTCGAATTGGTCGAACGCATCGAGGCCTGTCGTGAAGAAGCAGAGTGAGCCGTCGTCGTTTTCTTCGACCCGGAGATCAACCCAAAGATGCGGCAAAGAGTTTTCGATCGTCAGATCATCGCATTGTTCAATGAACTCGGCCGGTTCGTGAACCAGTCCGCCTGCTCCCCAATACACACCGACCGTGTCAGTGATCGTGGCAATCGCTGCGACTAATTGGCTCAGCACAATGTGGCGTGAGAGCAATGATTCATCTTCACCCATCAATGCGATGATGATGTGGTTTTTGTGATGACGCATTTCGTCAGTCGCGTCAGGCCACCACCATGCTGTGGCGCATGGGCCTTCAAGCTCACTCCAAGGGATCGGAACTGGCATCATCGAAATTGCGGCGATCCAGCTACCAAGATGAAACGTGATTGTTCCGTCTTCTCCTTCAATGTCCTCTGGCTCTGGGCCATCTGGCAGACGAAGTTTCAGTGCGTTTACGACGGCACTTGGCTTCGGCATCTTTTCGGAATTCAACGCCAGCATGGCGACGATCGCGCGCGACGGATCGTTTTCAGACTCAGACATTCGGTCGGCCCTCTTGCAAAACTTTTCACACCTCAACCGACCACAACTCAGCAGCCAGATTGGGTGCGGATCGTGGCGATGATGGGAGAATCACACAATGCTTGCGCCGAATGTGGTGACTCGAATTTGCAAACTACGTGCCCGCCGTTTCCATGCAGGGCACGCATAGCATGTGGCGTAAACAAGGTCATCACAGTGGAGCAGGGCTTGCCCACCGCTGAAACAAAGGCATTGGTGGTAACGCTCCAGTCGGCGGTATGAGGCGTTCGCTTATCAGAGTCGACTGAGATAATTCAACTCAAGCGATTACAGCGAATTCGCGACGCAAGCGTTACCGTCATGAAGCTGAACTTGGTTTCGGCCAGCATGCTTTGCAGCGTACAACGCGTCGTCTGCTCTTTTGATAAGTCCGTCGACGATCTCCGCTTCAGCCACTTCAGCAACTCCGAGGCTGACTGTGACTCGAACGATCCCCTCTTTCAGTGTGATTTCTGCTGCTTCGATCGCTGCTCGAACTCGTGCGGCGTCTGCGGCGGCTTGAGTGAGTGTTGAGCCGGGACAGATGACGGCGAATTCTTCGCCACCGTAGCGGCAGACGATATCCATGTCGCGGAGTGTGTTCGTCAATGTGCGAGCAACCGATCGCAGGACCAAATCACCCGCCAAATGGCCGTAGACATCGTTGAATTTTTTGAAGTGGTCGACGTCGATCATAACCAGAGAAAACGTGATGCCTTGTCGTTGTCGCTGAGCAAATTGACGATTGATTTCTTCATTGAATGAGCGGCGGTTTCGGAGTGCTGTCAGCGTGTCGGTTCTGGCTTCCGTGACGTAGGTTTCTAGTTCTTGTTGCTTATGGGCGATTTGGGTTCGTGCGGATTGCAATTCAGTTTTTAATTGCACATTGGCTTCAAGCAGTTTGTGAGTCATCTCTAAAACTGACGCCGGCTGATTTTCGACAGAATCCTTGAGGCCATCCTGCACTTCGTTAAGGCGATTCGAGTGCCGGCCAACATCACCGTCCAAGCGTGTGGCAACATCCATAATCTGTTGCAGCAGATCCTTAACTTCTGGACGCTTTTCGACCGGCGATTGCTTCGCTGATTCCAGATCCTGGGTGAGCGAATTCACCTGCTTGCCGAGTATCACCCAAGCCGCACCAAAACCCGTCGCCGCGCTGACGACAAAGGTGACGAAAATTGCTCCGGTCATGAAGTTTCTCTCGCTGACTAATCGAGTCCTTGAATTGTGTTGGCGATAATTGACCGTAAGGGAAAAACGGTCAATGCCAATTGAATCCCTGACAGTCCGCCCGATCGTTGCAATCGGACCGGGTATTCTCGCCAATTCGGCGAACAGTCTTTGGCACTGTGAGATGTCTGACCTAGCTTTGGTGCGAACCGCTCAGACCACTTTGAAAACGGTCGGCGGTTCAATGTCAGGAGATGAGAGGCTCAATCCGAGCCAGCTCCCAAACATCACAAAACCCTCTCGGACCAAGGACAGGACCATGTTGGTACTCAGCCGCAAGAAAGACGAAAAGATCATCATCGGCGACAACATCGCGATCATGATTGTTGACATTCAAGGCGACAAAGTTCGTCTGGGAATCGAAGCTCCCCGCGATGTGACGGTACACCGCGAAGAGGTCTATGAAGCAATCCAGAAAAAGCAGGTTGAGCCGGTTGCCGCTCATTCCTAATCCACCACGCGATGAGCGGCGTGATTGCCGATCCAACTCAAAATCAATGTTTTCAAACCGCCGTTATCGGCGGTTTTTTTGTTGAAATTGCGATAGTGTGCCATGCACTTAGAAAGAGTGCTCCCAGCCAAATCTCGCGAGAGACGTGATCGTCCCATCGGGCCATTGCAGTCGGGCAGCCTTCTCGGCATTTATTTCACCGACGAGGTGAACGGGAACTGTGCAAACTCCCGAAAGAAGTTTGCGGCCGTCATCGGGTGAACAACTGAAAAGCAATTCGAAGTCTTCGCCGTCGCTTAAGGCATGTTCGAGCGGACTTCGGCTGTCTCCCATTTGTTTTGCCGCCTCTGTAATCGGTATTGAGTCGGTGACCAGCGTCGCTCCGACTCCGCTTTCATCAAGGATGTGATGTAGGTCCGCCGAGAGTCCGTCGCTTACGTCGATCATTGCATGAAGGTTGACCGACTTTTGCAGTTCAATTGCCTCTCGGATTCGAGGCTTGAAAGACATGTGCTTGCCGCGAATGCTTCCTCCAAGCGGGCCTGTGACGAAAAGCCAGTCGCCCGGCTTCGCACCGGAACGAGTCACAGCGCCCCGTTCGCTGGCCTCGCCGAGGAGTGTGACTGTCACAACCAATGGCTGATCCCAGGCATTCGTGTCACCGCCGATAATTGTAACATCGAACTCTTCAGCGATTGCTTGCATCCCCTCGTGAAGCTCGCGAGCGAACTCGAAGCCGCAGCCTTTCGGTAATGCGACCGCCACGAGTGCAACGAGCGGTTTTCCCGCCATCGCAGCAATATCGCTGAGGTTCACCGCCATTGCTTTCCGGCCAATCAGCGAGGCTGGTGCTTCAGAAAGAAGGAAGTCGACATTCTCCATCAGCATGTCGGTCGTCAGTAACAGCGATTTACCGCCGACCTGCCAAACTGCCGCGTCATCACCAATTCCCACTTGCAGACCAACGGCGTGCTTCGCTTTCAGACGAATCCAATCAATCAGCGCGAGTTCGTTGCGGTCAGACACGGAACCGAGCCTTACTTGGGGCGAGTTGCTGTCTGTGGAACCTGCGAGGGGCTTTGGACCTGCAGGTGACCGTACAACGTCTCGCTCCCCCGGAGAATATAAAACTTGAGCGGATTGAAGGTGTTCAATTGCGGGTGGTCGAGAACATAGTTGATGTTGTCGAAGCTAATCGTTTCCCAGACGTGCAAGCCGACCAGAACATCGCCAACGCGGATTCCATTTTGGGCCGCGATGCTTTGTGATTTCACTTCTGTGACTTTCATTCCGCCGTGATATCGCTCGCCAAGGAGTTTCTTTTCCGCTTCGCTGACTGGAATGATTCGCATTCCTAATTGACGCCAAGATTTTTCAACGGCGACGTCTTCGGTTGCGCCAATAATTGTGCGCCGAGCCCCGTTCATCGTCGCTAGAATCATGCTCGCGATTTCAGTTTTCTCGCCGCGTTTTACGACGACGTCAACTTTCTCGCCGACCGGTCTTCCGAGAAACGCTCGTTCAAAATCAACGGCGTCAGTAATGTTGATCGATCCGATTTTCACAATCACGTCGCCGGTTTGAAGGCCAGCCGATTCGGCTGGGCTCAGTGGCTTCACGCCATCGACTCGCACGAATCGTTGAAGCCCCCTTTTTACGTCGGTCAAGATCGTGCCGTGATGTGATTGAGCAAGACGCTCAACGCTCAAAAGATCGGCGATCACCTTGCGAGCATCATCAATCGGGATTGCGAATCCGATCCGTTGCGCGCCCGCTCTGATGGCGACGTTGATGCCAATGACTTCCCCTTCCAAGTTGATCAGCGGACCGCCGCTGTTTCCTGGATTGATGCTGGCATCGGTCTGAATGAGATTTTTGTAACCCTGCTTTTCGTTAACGTCGACGTCTCGTTTCAGGGCGCTAATGATCCCTTGAGTTGCCGTATGCTCATATCCAAATGCGTTACCGATCGCGAAGACGGTCTCGCCAAGCATTAGGTCCGAAGACGTGCCAAGTGGCATCACGGTTAATGGCTTTGATGCATCAATCTTGATGATCGCCAAGTCGTGCTTT
>CAIJTL010000509.1 GCA_903823545.1 uncultured Planctomycetaceae bacterium | reverse complement strand
GCATCACGGAAGACCATGCCCGGATTCCAGTCGGCCAAACCGGCCGGATTCATGCCGATACGAGTCTGCTTCGGCGGTTCTGGATTCGCATCGCCGCCTTGTCCGAGGAAGCTCAGCAATTGATTGTCGGTCGCGGTGAGCAAGTTGACTCCCGCGAGTTCCGCCGGAACCTGCGGTCGATCGAAGCGGGTGTAATCAAAACTGGCAGTGAGGTCGGGATTGAACGGTTGAAACGGAGTTGGGTCGCTGATCTGTCCCGGAGCGATGACGGCCCCGTTATGCACGACCGGCGTGAGATCGTTCGCCTTCTCCCAATCCGAGTAGGTCACCATTCCGACCTGCAGCGTCTGCGGCATATCGGGCCGCGAGTAGCGTCGATGCACGGTCCAGTTCGCTTCGCCATCGAGCCGATGCAGCACGACCACCGTCGAGCCGATGCGCGCGATCCGCAGTTCGACTTCGTTCGGAGTCAGCCCCAGCGCGGTGAGTTCCAAATTCGACGTGCTGTTGCGAGTGGTCTTTACTTCAAAGCTGTAACGATTCGTACCGGTCGCATAACCCATCGACATGAAGACGTAGTTCTCACCGACGTTGCCGACATCGCTATGACTGCCCGCAACCCAATCGGCGGCTCCGTTCGAGATCGCTCGAGGCGTGCGAATCATCAAACCTCCGAGCGAGAACTGCCCGTCGCCCGGCACGTGATCGGCATCTGAACCGCCGATGTCATCGCGATCGGTCACACGCATCTTCGTCGTGACGACAAAGTTCCCCGTCACTTCCTTGAACACCAGTGGCCCGCGCCAGTCCTCGTACCAAACGACCGAGTGCGGCTGCATGACCATTCGCCCGTCGCCATTGGCATTGACGGTCCACTGATTGAGTTGAGCGCCGCGCGGCCCCCAACCTTCAACGTGATTGACCTCGCTCCAATCGTTGATCGATGCCGCATTCGTGAACTCGTCACTGAGCCCCGCGAGATCGTTCCCCGACGCAACGTCATCGCTCACGAGCGTCGCCGAATCCGAGTTCGCGCTGCCGATGATGTAAGACGCGTGATTGGCGATTGTCAGCGTGAGCGACTCATTACTTTCAATCGTTGAGTCATCGAGCGGTGTGACGGTCACTGTCGCCGCAGTCTGACCGGCGGGAATCAGCACGCTACCGCTGAGTGCTGTGTAATCAGAGCCACTCAGTGCCGTGCCGCCGACGGTGTAGTTCACGATGAGATCGGCACTCGTATTGCCCGTTCGAGTAACCGTGAAGACCGCTGGATCTTGTCCTGCTTCAGCGGCGTTCGCGTCAGTGGCGTCAATTGTCACCGTCGGCAGCGGGGTGCCACCATTGGGCGAGTTGGCCAGAACAGCTTGTGCGATCACAGTGCCAAATAGTGTGGCCGAATCAAAATTCTCTGCGGTAATGATGCGGCCATCGACGACGACATCGTCAGCAGCCGTCGATGGATTGCCGATGTTGCCGCTAATCGGGCTTGCGATACCGCCGTTGGCAATCACTTGATCGTATTGACCAAGCAAGTAACCGTTGTTGCGAAATTGGCCGTTGTAGAACTGATCGGGAGACATCACGGTTGTGGGTACGACGACATTTTTGCCGGCAATTGGGCTCGTGCCATTGACGCGCGCCCAAGCGAGCACCGTGACACCGTGGCAGATCGCAGCGACCGGTTTGTCGGCTGCGAGAAATTCATTGATCAGATTGTTCGCCTGCACCTTCTGAGGCGCAATGATGCCGTCATTCAGGTTGTTGTCGCCGTTGTACGGCTGATGCGCGTAGAAGTTGTCGGTCGTTCCATTGAAGTCGGGATCGTTATAGGCGTATTGATACTGCGAGGCTCCCCAGCCTCCGACAAATGCGATCGCCGAGTACTGAGTTTGGTCGACCTGTCCCAACGCGAGATCTGGCGTGACCATTCCCGAGCCAGTCCCCTGGCCAGTTCCCGGATGCGGAAAGCTGGGATTGGTCGTCGTGGCCGCGACCACCACCTGTAGCCCTTGCGCTTCCAATGCGACGCGCGTTTCGTTGTATTCGCGGAAATAGAAGTCTTGCTGGTCCGCGATGACGAGCAGTACGGGCAGCGGGCTGGCTGCAGGGACGTCATCGCTCACGAGCGTCGCTGAGTCCGAGTTCGCGCTGCCGATGATGTAAGACGCGTGATTGGCGATTGTCAGCGTGAGCGTCTCATTGCTCTCGACCGCCGAGTCGTTGATCGGCGTGACGGTCACTGTCGACGACGCCTGACCCGCCGGA
Organism: uncultured Planctomycetaceae bacterium; assembly: GCA_903823545.1. Lineage (GTDB taxonomy): Bacteria > Planctomycetota > Planctomycetia > Planctomycetales > Planctomycetaceae > SXKJ01. The sequence goes on along the minus strand of CAIJTL010000509.1, from coordinate 1,179 downwards.
ATCAGCACGCTGCCGCTGAGTGCGGTGTAATCGCTGCTGCTCGTCGCCGTTCCGCCGACCGTGTAGTTCACGATCAGATCGGCACTCGTATTGCCCGTTCGAGTGACCGTGAAGACCGCTGGATCTTGTCCTGCTTCAGCCGCGTTCGCGTCAGTGGCGGCAATCGTCACCGTCGGCAACTGCGGCGGCGGGGCTTCCGTGAGAACATTCGCACCGAGGAAGCTCAGCAACTGCGAGTTCGAAGCACCGGTGACGAGATTGACTCCGGCTAACTCCGCCGGAACTTGCGGACGTGCGAAGCGGGTGTAATCAAAACTCGCAGTCAGATCGGGATTGATCGGCTGCGACGGTGTCGGGTCGATGAATTGTCCAGGAGCAATGACAGTCCCGTTATGCACGGCCGGTGCGAGATCATTCGCCTTCTCCCAGTCTGAATAGGTCACCATTCCGACCTGCAACGTCTGCGGCATATCGGGCCGCGAGTAACGCCGATGCACGGTCCAGTTCGCTTCGCCGTCGAGCCGATGCATCGCGATCACCGCTGACCCGATGCGGGCGATTCGCAGTTCGACTTCGTTCGGAGTCTGTCCGAGCGCGGTGAGTTCCAAATTCGAATTGCTGTTGCGGGTCGTTTTCACCTCGAAGCTGAGATTATTCGAGCCGGTCGAATAGCCCATCGATAAGAAGACGTAGTTCTCACCGTTGTTTGTCCCGTCGTCGGCTCCGCTGCCGGGCTGCCAATCTGCCGCGCCGTTGGTGATCGCTCGAGGAGTCCGAATCATCAGCCCGCCCAGCGAGAACTGCCCGTCGCCAGGCACGTTGTCAGCATCGCTGCCGCCGATGTTGTCACGATCTGTGATTGTCATGCGGGTCGTCACCACGAAGTCGCCAGTCACCTCTTTGTAAACCAGCGGCCCCCGCCAATCGGCATACCACACGACCGTGTGCGGTTGCATCACCATCTGCCCGTCGCCGTTCGCATTGACGGTCCACTGATTGAGCTGTGCCCCGCGAGCACCCCAGCCTTCCGTCTGATTGACCTCGCTCCAGTTGTTGATCGAGGCCGCGTCGGTGAACTCATCGCTCAATCCCGCAATCGGCGTCGCCGCCATGACCTGTCGAGCTTCGAGCGACTCCAGTTGTGTGGCGCACGCGGCCCGCGTGCGTCCTCTTCGTCCG
>CAIJTL010000508.1 GCA_903823545.1 uncultured Planctomycetaceae bacterium | reverse complement strand
TGAATGAGGAGCAAGTTCGGGCTGCGGAGTCGTCGAATCCATTGGCTGCGAAGCGAGCACATCACGCGGCGAAAGCCAATTCAGTCATCTTTTTGTTCATGGCAGGCGGGCCGAGCCAAGTCGAGACGTTTGATCCAAAACCGCTGCTCAACAAACTTGACGGACAAGTGCGACCGAAAGAGTTTGGCGAGGCGAAGTATCAATTCATTGCTTCAGACGCGCGGCTGCTGGGGACGAAGCGGACATTTCGGAAGTACGGCGAAAGCGGCATTGAGGTTTCCGATCTCTTCCCGCAAATCGGAAGCTGCATCGACGACATTGCCGTGTTGCGGTCCTGTCACGGCGACATGGTGGTTCATTCGGCGGCGCAGTACGAACTCTTCTCCGGTCGGACAGTTCCCGGTTTCCCGAGCATGGGTTCGTGGACGATGTACGGGCTCGGCGCAGAGACGCAGTCGCTTCCGGCGTATGTCGTGATGCCCGATCCGAAGGGAGCGTTGGAAGCGGGACAGCCGATGTACAACCACGGTTTCTTGCCGGCCATCTATCAGCCGACGATGTTTCGTCCCGGCGATCGACCGGTGTTGAATCTCGAATTGCCCGCTCACGTCGATGCGAAGAAGCGAAGCCGGACGCTGCAACTCATTCGCGAATTGAACGAAGCGACGCTCGAACCGAATGACGAAGAGTTTCAAGCGCGGATCAATGCGTATGACGTCGCGTTTCGGATGCAGATGGAAGCCCCTGCGGTGCTCGATCTGTCGCGCGAGCCGCAAGAGACGTTGGATTTGTACGGCATCGGTTCCGAGCCGACGAACGATTACGGTCGACGTTGCTTGCTCGCGCGAAAGCTGGTCGAGAACGGAGTCCGTTTCTGCTGCGTTGTCTCCGGAGGCGGTCCTGGCAATATGCAATGGGACGCTCACGGCGATATCGAAGAGAATCACTTGCGCAAAGCCTCCGAGACCGATCGCCCGGTCGCTGGGTTGCTCAAGGATTTGAAGCGTCGCGGACTGCTTGACAGCACGCTGGTTGTCTGGGGTGGCGAGTTCGGTCGATCCCCGGAAGCACAATCGGGAAAGGGACGAGATCACCACAATCTCGGTTTCAGCCTGTGGATGGCCGGCGGCGGTGTGAAGGGAGGGCAAGTCGTCGGAGCGACCGACGCGATTGGCCTGCGCGTGGTCGAAAAGCCGTACCACTTCCGCGACATCCACGCGACGATCTTGCACCAACTCGGCCTCGATCAACACCAATTGACCTACCCACATTTGGGCCGCGATGAGCGGCTGACTTTTGTGGAAGGAAAAGTCATTCGCGAGATTGTTTAGAAATGGCGAACCCTGTGACATTTCTATCTTGGTCCAACAGTCAATCCGGCTCGCTGGCGAAGCATCGCGTGAGTTGATACACCATCGCCCGTTTCAGCGTAGAGTCCGAGGAGTAACTTTGGACTGTCAGTTACGGAATTCTGTGGGGCGGTGCCTGACTCGTTCGTCTAAGCACACGCTGACCCCGCATCAATGTCTCAGTGAGGAGTTGCAACTATGTCGATGTACGTCGGCGAAGCCCTGTGTGGCGATGGTAATGAAGTGGCTCACATCGATCTTTTGATCGGTGATAAGGATGGTCCTGTCGGCACGGCGTTCGCAAACGCTCTGTCGTCGCAAACTCAAGGCCACAGCAACCTTTTGGCCGTGCTCACCCCGAACCTCGCCGTCAAGCCGGCCACCGTCATGATCACCAAGGTCACGATCAAGGGTGCGAAGCAAGCGGTCCACATGTTCGGCCCGGCTCAAGTCGCCGTCGCTCGCGCGGTTGCTGACAGCGTCGAGAAGGGAATCATCCCGAAGGACCAAGCCGAGAATTTGGTCATCGTATGCGGCGTCTTCATTCACTGGCTCGCTGCCGATGATCAGAAGATTTTCCAATACAACTACGAAGCCACAATGCTGTCGATCGCTCGCGCCATGAAGAATGAGCCGTCGGTTGATGAAATGCTCGCCAAGAAGGCTGCTTCCAAGCACCCGTTCTTCGCTGGCTAATCTTGGTAAAGCGTAGAGTAATCTCGAAACCCGGCCTCCGGTTGAGGCCGGGTTTCTGTTTTTGTCTTGATCATTGAAACGCCATTTGTTTCGAGCTTTGTCTTACGGCGAGTTGTTATGCGCAAGATTCTCATTCAATTGGATACGGACCCTCAACCTTCGGTCTTTGATCGAGTTGTTGCCGTTGATGCGGGTGTTGATGAACTGTTTTCTTACGGCGGTGTGACACCTGAAAATGTCGTCGGTCTGGTTCACGGAGCGATCTTCACTCGCGGCGTGCCGGACTTGAAGAACACGGCAATCTTCATCGGCGGGAGCAACGTCGCTGCGGGCGAATTGCTTTTCAAGAAGGTTCAGAAGACGTTCTTCGGTCCGATGCGAGTCTCGGTGATGATGGACTCGAACGGTTCGAACACGACTGCGGCGGCGGCAGTGCTGGCCGCTCGCAAACAGATGCCGCTGGCAGGAGCAACTGCGCTTGTTCTCGGAGGGACCGGACCTGTGGGACATCGAGCGGCTCAGATTCTCGCGGCAGAAGGAGCGGAGATCCGAGTTGCTTCTCGAACTCGCGACAAGGCTGAGCAAACTTGTTTCGCAATCGCCGAGGCGGTCTCTGCCGCACGAGTCACACCTTTCGCGACTGGAACTCCGGCAGAACTCGATGCGGCTTGTGACGAGGTGTCGCTCATCATCGCGGCGGGTGCCGCCGGGGTTGAACTCATCTCGACCGAACGGCGTCTGAATTTGCCGTCGTTGAAAGTGGCGGTCGATTTGAACGCCGTGCCGCCGTTGGGAATCGGCGGTGTGGAAGTCATGGACAAAGCGAAGGACCGCAACGGCGTGATCTGTTACGGAGCGATCGGCGTCGGCGGAACGAAGATGAAGATTCACCGTGCGGCCGTTGCTCGGCTGTTTGAATCCAACGATCAAGTCCTCGACACGGCGGCGATCTACGCGATTGGGCAGTCGCTGTAATTGTTGAGGTACGCTCTCTCTCCGGAGAGGACGGCTGCGATGTCTACAACATTCGCGAAGTAGTTTCCGTCTTCAGACCCGATACGCCGCCGCAATGCCTACAATCCGACGACGAATTTCATGTCGGCGATGTGCTTCCCGGCTTTCATGCTCTTGTGTGGCGGTTCTTTGAATGAGTGTCACTTCTGTTTGTCTCGACGATGTTGTCGAAACTCTTCCGGCGCATATTCCGACGCGAAAGCGGCCTGAGTTGCTGGCTCCGGCAGGGAATTTGGAATGTGCTCGCGCGGCCGTCGAGAACGGAGCGGATGCCGTTTACTTCGGGCTCGATTGCGGTTTCAACGCGCGGGCTCGTGCGGCGAACATCGCGGATGAGCAACTTCCCGAACTGATGCGGTTGCTGCATCAGCGCGGCGTGAAGGGATATCTCACGCTCAACACGCTTGTCTTCACGGATGAATTGCCGGAGGTCGAGCGGGTGATTCGGCGAGTGGCTGAGGTCGGTGTCGATGCGGTGCTCGTGCAAGACATCGGGGTCGCTCGACTGATTCGAGCGATCTGTCCCGACCTGTCGATTCACGCTTCGACGCAAATGACGCTGACGAGCGCTGAGGGAATTCGCATCGCGAAGGAACTTGGCGTCGAACGAGTCGTGTTGGCTCGCGAGTTGTCGATCAAGGAGATTTCGAAGATCGCTCGCAAGATCGATATGCCGCTGGAAACTTTCGTGCATGGCGCGCTCTGTGTGGCGTACTCCGGGCAATGCCTCACGAGCGAGTCGTTCGGCGGACGGAGCGCGAATCGCGGGCAGTGTGCTCAAGCTTGTCGGCTTCCTTATGAGTTGATCTGCGACGGTCAAGATGTCGAGTGCGGTGATCAACAATACTTGCTCAGCCCGCAGGATTTGGCCGCGTATGCGCTCGCTCCGGAGTTGATCGACGCCGGAGTCATCTCCTTCAAGATCGAAGGACGGCTGAAGACGCCGGAGTATGTGGCGAACATTACGCGGCATTATCGGCAGGCGATTGACATGGCGGTCGCGGGCGGGCCGGTCGAGTTGTCGGCTCAGCAAGTCGAAGAGATGCAACTTTCGTTTTCGCGCGGGTTCTCGCCTGGTTGGCTGAAAGGTGACGATCACAAAATGCTCGTACCCGCCGTTTCGTCGTCGAAGCGCGGCGTCTTTTTGGGGACGGTTCGATCAGTAAATCGTGGCGGTGTTGCAGTCGAGTTGGCGTGTGGCATCGCGGCGGGCGACGGTATCGTTTTCGAGGGGGATCGCAGCAAGAACGAAGAGCAAGGAGGCCGCGTCTACGAAGTCTGGCATCGCGGGCGGCAGTTGGATCAGTCGATTTCGGTCGGTGTCGTCGAACTCACGTTTCAGCGCGGCGCGATCGACACGAATGCTCTTTGGCCTGGCCAGCAAGTTTGGAAGACCGACGATCCGAAACTGACTTCTCGCTTGCGAAAAACTTTTTCTGGTGCGGACCCGCTGCGTCGTGTGTCGCTGGATCTGCGAGTGGACGCGATCGTCGGCCAGCCGTTGCGAATTGTTGGCCACGCCGATTCCGGAGCAGAGTGTTCGGTGACGTCAGCCGCTCCGCTGGAGATCGCGCGGAAGCATCCGATGACGGAGGACTTCTTGCGAACTCAACTCGGACGAGTGGGGAACACTGTCTTTGAATTGCGAAACCTCGAAGCGGTGATCGAAGGCTCGCCGATGCTGCCGCTGAGTGTGCTCTCAGAATTGCGGCACGAAATGGTGCGGCAGTTGAATGAGTCGTCAGTACGAGTACCGGTTCGTCGCGTCTCTGCCGAGTTGGTACTCGACGCGCTGCGAGCGAGCATGAGCAAGAAAGCGAGCGCGTTCCGGCCGACTGGCGTTTCTGAAAACGGGGAGACCGGGGAGATGACGCCGCCCCGCTCGCCTGAGCTTTATGTTCTCTGCCGAACTCTCGACCAATTGTGTGCGGTGCTAGCGCACGGTGAGCGAAACATTGATTGCGACTTTCAGGATATCCGCGAGTATCGCGAAGCGGTGAGACTCGCACACGAAGTCGATGCGAAAATCCGGATCGCGACTCCGCGCATTCAGAAGCCGGATGAGGTCGGTTTGTTTCGCTCGTTGCTGAAGCACGGAGCGGATGGAATTCTCGTGCGGAATCTCGGCGGGTTGTGGTTCTATGCGGAAGAGAATGTTCCGTTTGTTGCAGATTTCTCGCTGAACGTGACAAACGAGTTAACCGCTCAGTTCTTGATGGATCGCGGCGCGAAGCGAATTACCGCGTCGTATGACCTGAATCGCGAACAGTTGCTGGACCTCGTTGGGGCCTGCCCGCCGGAATGGCTCGAAGTGGTGATTCACCAGCACATGCCAATGTTTCACATGGAGCATTGCGTCTTCTGTGCGATGCTCTCGCCGGGGACGAACAAGACGAACTGCGGGCGGCCGTGCGACACTCACAAAGTCGAACTGCGCGACCGCATCGGCATGGAACATCGCCTATTAGCCGACGTCGGCTGCCGCAACACGTTGTTCAACGCAGTGCCGCAAAGTTCCGCTGAGGTTGTGCCGGAATTGCTGACGCGTGGCGTGCGACACTTCCGCATCGAACTGCTCGACGAATCACCGCAGGAAATTCGATTGACGCTCGATGCGTATCGCAACTTGCTCGCCGACAAAGTGGCGGGCCGTGACGTCTGGCAACAACTCAACGCAGCCAACCGAGTCGGGGTCACTCGTGGGACGCTTGAAGAGCGGCGGAATCCGTTGGCGATCTTATGAGTCAAGGACAGCGTCAAACCGTAGCACAGGCGGCTCGCCTGTGATTTCATCGGAGAAGCCAGAGGCGAGCCGCCTGTGCTACGTTCTTTCGCTGCGTCTACGAACTTTTCTTGCGTCGTGGAGGACTGCGTTTTGCTGGCTTTGCAGCCGCCTCACGTTTTGCCTTCACCGACTTCGCCGAGCGAACATGCTTGCGAAAGAACGCGATCGCCTCGTCTTTGGAAATCGAACCGTCGGCCACGCCAAGCGTGAGGTGAATTAGTTCGTCATCAGTCGCAACAAGTTCATGGTCATTGAGCAAGACAAAGGTTTCGGCCGTCGCGATCGCAACTCGCTTGTTGCCGTCCACAAACGGGTGGTTCTTGCACAAATGAAACAAATAAGCCGCCGCCATCGTAGGAAGTCCGGCATGCAAGAACTCACCAGCGAATTGCGCACGTGGCATCGCCGCAGCGGACTCCAGCAGACCGCGATCACTGAGTTCTGTGCTGCCGCCGTGTTCGTCGATTCCGCGCTGATGAATTGCTAGCACTTGATCTACTGAAAGAAAGGCAATTTCAGATTTCATTCTGACAACCGTTTCAAAAGCTTGTGACGGGTTTTGACAACGCGATCAAGACACTTCTGAAATCTTTCATCGTCGGCGGTGATCGAGGCCACCGGCGTTACCAACAGCGAACCATTATTGACGGTCAGCTTCACTTGGCCCCCTTCGCGGAGTCCAATCAGTTCGAGAATTGCTTTGTCGAGCAAGAGGGCGTTGCTGTTGCCCACTTTGCGAATTGTCTTGACCATGAGACACCTCCTTTGGTTGGGCCGATGTTATGCCGGGTGTCAGTCAGTGGCAACAGCGTGGCTGTGTGATGGCAGACAGGAAGGCGTCCGTGTCGCGTCATTAGGCCAGCATCGTGACATAGTCATCGTGCTTTCGCGGTCGTCTGGCTCAATACCGCTCGCTGGTATTCGGGGAGCGTTAGGGACTGTGTTTTGGGGTTCCGTAAAAGTGATTCCCAATGATGAATTTTGTCCCGGTCGAGATTGTCTAGTGCCCAAGAAAGTTCGTGCTCGGCCTTCAATTGCAGTGGTCTGTCAAATTGAGCGCGAAGTTTCACTTCTAGCGGGAACAGTTTGAGTTTGCGGATTTGCTGATTGAGCTCCAGGCGAGCGGTTGGAAACACGGGTTGAGGGTGAAGCACAAAGTTAAGTCGACATGCCCAGTCGGCGTATTCGAGATACGAGTCAACCGCTTCGGCTCGTACTCCTTCTTGGCCGCGAACTTCATACGTTAGCGTCTTGCTTTCCAGAGAGAGCCGACGCTGTTGGCTGTCGTAATGTTTTGTGAATTGCGGACGGAGTTGGAAACGCAGGTGATTAGAGAATTCCTTGGAGGAATTCGGTTTCGCTTCCAGTGTCTGGATTTGTTGTGCGAGTCGCTCCTCAGCCACTTGCAGCAAGTGTTTGAGTTCATCGAAGTCAACGCTGGTTTGCACTCCCTTGTCTGAGTTAATGATCGTCACGCGGCGTTGAGATGGTTCGAGGATTGTGACTTCGCCCTGCGAATGGATGACGTCGTAGATTTTTCCAGCATGCCACAGAGTCAAGCTTCTTGAGACGGGCTGGTCGCCAGAACTCAGGTCCCAAACTCGGGTGTAAACACGGAATTCTTGGGCCGCGCAGGATGTGGCCATTGCGCAAAGGCCCGCTACAACGACACCGAGGAAAACTCGGAGCATGTGCGCTCTCCATGCAGTTGAACTGCTGAGGGTAGGGATTGAGGAATGGGGGAATCTGAGGGGAGGTGCCGTGAGGCGATGGGGCCATTGAGGCCAGATCAGCTTCGCCGGTGGGGTCAGGAAGGGACTCCTGACGGGTGGGATGAGATATGAGCCGGACAATAGCACTCTTTGCGATTCTGCGGCAACAGGACTTCAGGGCGTAAAATTGGGCCAATTTTGTAAAAAGGAGGCCGTGTTTCAGATCACGAGCCAGCGGATACGGGGAATTGCAAAGTTCCCGAAATCGGTATCTCCGGAACAATCCGTAAAGTCAGCCACTGCGGATACCCGATGAAAGTGCTGACCGCCGTTGTGAATTCAGCGGCGTGGACCCCATTCGGCATGCGGCTCATGTTGGGCTGACGAACGCCGATGTCACAGCCTGCCTCGATGAGGAACGTCATGAATACGGTCTTGCGACTGTCACTGGGTCTGCTTTTGATGGCGAGCATGGTGGGATGCAACACCTGCGGTCATCAAAACTGCATGCATCAAGCAATGAACAACGGATGTGGCTGCGGATGCCACGATGGTGGCGCGTGCGACATTGATGCGGGCGCGAATTGCGATTGTGGACACGGACATAAGCGTGCTCCACGAATCAAGAATCGCCATGCGAAGAGCAAGATGTTGCCAGACGCTCAAGCTCACGGCTACAGCGGCTCGGTTGTCTACACGGGTGAAGATTACCAAGGGATCCCGCAACAGCCTGTCGCCATGATGGGAGCGCCGTACTCCAGTGGCTGCAGCGGGTGTAGCGGTGGGCCAAGCATCTCGACGATGCCGTCTGTCGGCACGATCCCATCTGTCGGCACGATCCCATCAAGTGGCTGCGCGGGATGCAGTGGTGGCTCAATCTCGACCCCACCGATCCAAAGCAGCGGATGCTCGTCATGTGGCGGCGGGGTTCCACAACAAATGAGTTCGCCGATCCCTTCAAGCGGAGGTTGTGCGAGTTGCGGTGGAAACGCCGGGCACGAGTCCTTCTATAGCCCGATGTCCCCGAACAACGGTCCTGCTCCAGCACCTCCGGCAGAGTCGCTGCCTGGCCATAACGAAAGTTCGCCAGGAGACAAAGCGGTGAATCAAGGCGAGTCCATTCAGAAGATCAATTGGGTGCCGAGGCAGCTTTAAGCATCAAAACAGAATGGTTCTCGACGGGCGATGTGGGGCAACGATCGATGATTATGAAGCGATAGCGAGGAAACTCGCTGTCGCTTTTTTTGTTTGTTCAGTACGAAATCACAGCGGCGGAAAAGAGCAACGATCAATCCTGGCAGGCCCATTTAGGCACCGCTATTATCCCGCCCCCTCGTTCGCAGACCCACTGACATTCACAAGGTTGACCGATGAAGATTCACGAGTATCAAGGCAAAGCATTGTTCGCCAAGGCGGGCGTGAGTGTTCCCCAAGGAATCGTGGCTCGCACGCCCGATGAGGCGGCGGCGGCATTCACGAAATTAGGCGGCCCGATTGCGGTCGTGAAGTCGCAAATCCATGCCGGCGGCCGTGGTAAAGGGCGGTTCAAAGAACAGCCGGATCAGCCGGGCGTGAAGCTGGTTCGTTCCGCTGAAGAGGCTCGCGAAAACGCTCAGCGGATGCTCGGCAATACGCTGGTCACAATTCAGACCGGACCGGAAGGAAAGCAGGTCAACACGCTTTATGTCGAAGGTGGCCTGAATATCGCTCGCGAACTTTATCTTGGTGTGGTCGTGGATCGCGAAGCTGGGTCTCCTGTCGTGATCATGTCTTCGGAAGGTGGCGTTGAGATCGAAGAAGTCGCTCATCATTCACCTGAGAAGATTCTGAAGGAGCCCTTCGATAGTGGTTATGGATTGCAGCCGTATCAGGCTCGCCGATTGGCGTATCAACTGGGGCTTAGTGGCGCGGCGGTAACGAGCGCTCAGAGCTTTCTGCCAAAGTTCTGCCGCTTCTTTGTGGATAATGATTGCAGCATGGCGGAAGTGAATCCGCTCGTTGTGACCGCCGAGGGTGAATTGGTCGCGCTCGATGCAAAAGTGACCTTCGACGACAATGCTTTGTTCCGACACAAAGAGTTCGCAGATTTGCGAGATCTCAGTGAGGAGAATGAGTTTGAAGTCCGTGCAGGCAAAGCAGGGCTGAGCTATGTGAAGCTCGATGGCAATATCGGTTGCCTCGTTAACGGTGCTGGCTTGGCAATGAGCACAATGGACCTCATAAAGCTGCACGGCGGCGAGCCAGCTAACTTCCTCGACGTCGGTGGTGGTGCCAACGTTCAACAGGTGACCGAAGCCTTCAGCATTATTTTGGCCGACAAGAACGTCAAAGCAGTTTTGGTCAATATCTTTGGTGGCATCATGAAGTGCGACACGATCGTGACCGCGCTGCTTTCTGCCTACGACACGGTTGGTTTCACTGTTCCGTTGGTTGTGCGGCTGGAAGGCACGAATGTGGAAATCGCTCGCAAAATGCTTGCGGAAAGCGGTCGAAAGATCATCGCCGCAACTGACTTGACCGACGCCGCTCAGAAAGTGGTCGCAACGCTCAAGGCATAGTTCGGCGTCTTCCGTTTCATGCGATTTGCCCGATTGTTTGAATTCACCTACTCACTATCCCGTAATTAGATACAGACACAACATGGCCATTCTCGTTGACAAAAACACGCGTGTGATCTGCCAAGGCATTACCGGTAAGACGGGCCTCTTCCATTCGCAGCAATGCCGAGCTTACGGCACTCCATTCTTCGGTGGCGTCACGCCAGGGAAGGGTGGGACGGAGGTTGATGGGTTCCCGGTTTTCGATTCGGTTGACGAAGCCGTTCGTAAAACGGGAGCGAATTGCTCGTTGGTCTTTGTGCCGCCTGGTGGATGTGGCGATGCAATTCTCGAAGCTGCTGCTGCCGGGATTACATTGATCGTTGCGATCACCGAGGGCGTTCCAGTTCTTGATATGGTTCGAACGTCGAAAGTCCTACAAACAAAGTTTCCCAACAGCCGCCTCATTGGCCCGAATTGCCCAGGCATCATTACTCCGGGTATTGCAAAAATCGGGATTATGCCCGGCTATATCCACAAGAAGGGCTCGGTTGGTCTAGTCAGTAAGAGTGGCACTCTGACCTACGAGGCGTCGTGGCAATTGGGCAACGTCGGAATGGGCCAGACGACTGCGATCGGTATTGGTGGCGACCCAATCATTGGGACAACGTTCATTGATACGCTGACGATGTTCGAAGCTGATCCGGAAACTGAGTCGATTCTGATGATCGGTGAAATCGGCGGTAACGCAGAGATCAAGGCTGCAGAGTTCATCAAGTCGCACGTGACAAAGCCCGTCGCCGCGTTCATTGCTGGCCAGACCGCTCCTCCAGGCAAACGCATGGGACACGCGGGTGCGATCATCTCCGGCGGAAGCGGAACTGCTGAGGAGAAGATTCAGGCTCTGGAGGCCGCAGGTGTCATTGTGGCGCGAAGTCCAGCTGATATGGGCAAAGCGGTTGTAGAAGCGATCTCTCGCAAGAAGCGTTAGTCTTCCGGTGTTGATGCTTTGGCGGAGGTTAGCTCGGTCTTTGAAAACCCCGGGTTGATTCTCCGCCAGTTTTTTTTGTTGAGCGTCTATTCGACTTCGCGAACTTCGATCGACACTGTGCCATTGTTGTCCGCGAGCTCGGCAGGATGGTCGTTCAATCGCAGGTAAAGCGTCCCGCTGGTCGTGGCATCAAGTCGACTTTTTGAGCTGAGCCCCGTGATTTTTAACATGGATTCTGGTTCGCCTTCTGTACTCGACGTCGAGCGAATTGCTGCGATCAGTTGCCCTAGCGGGCGACCGTTGTGATAGCGGTATGTGATTCCGTCCGCTTCGCTGATCCAGGGTTTCGGCTTGTCTGCCAGGGTGAATTGACCTGACGCAACCAATTCATACTGGTGTCCCTTCTCCACGATGATCCCGCTCGATTGCCAGCCGCGATCGGCTCGTAATTCAGCGCGATGTGAGCTCTTGCCGGTGCGAATCAAGTCCTTCAGAGGCTGACCATCGCGGAAGTCGATTGCCATGCGAGTAAAGTCAAAGCCTTCAAACGCCTCATTGGCGAAAAGCATCCATTCGGTCTGGATTTCGGCCATGTCTGGTTCGAGTTGTTGTTCAAAGCCTTTCCAGGCTTGTGGGTTCGTCAATGAGCGGGCCAGTTTCTGAAAGCGTTCTCGCGTGCGTGGATTCTGATCAAAAAACACGCAGGATCCCCAGGCCCACGGGTAAGACTCGTGGAAGAATTTGAATGCTGGCAGTTCCCAGTGCATCACGTCGATCAGCCCCGGTGCGCCTCGCGATTTGACATCTTGGCGAATGAGGAAAAGTCGATCGTGTCCGCGGAAGTCTTCGCGATTGTGAGGCATGAGCCGCGTGCCGCTCAGTTTTCCGTCTGATGTCACGCGATGAGTTCCAAAGTGCTCGGCCATCCCTTCGAGGTAGGCCAGTGGAACGTTGATTCGAGGGTTCGCCAACATGAAGCAGTGAGTCATTTCATGCAGCATAAGGTGCCGCCGGTAGTAATCGGTCGCTTGGTCCATCATCCAAAACTGGTAGCCCTTTTGGACTCCGTGAGGATGATCGTTCAACTGGTCGCGAATCAGTCCCGCTTTCTTAAAGGTCTCTTGGTTCTTGATGAGGTAGCCGTTGACTTGAAATGTTTCGCCGTCCGCTGCGGGAAGAATTGGTCCGAAGTATTTTTCAAACTCGTCGAATGCTTGGTCCATCAAGAACGGCAACTCGGAAACATCAGCCGTGACGTCCGTAAAGAGCCTCACGTGTTTTGACTCATGCACGCGAATTCCAAGCGATTGAAAGTCCTTGGGATCAATGCGCGGTCGATCGTCAGGAACTCGAACGAGCAGCGGATCGCGTTTGATTCTTGGGTCGTCTGCCGACGTTGAGTTGGACAGAAACAGCGTGGTCCACAGAGCGAAGACCAGTGGCATTTGTCGGACAAGAACCGCAGAAAGGCTCGGCGAATTGCTGATGCGAGTTCGTCGCGTTACGGTGTTGCTCATCGTTCGTTTCATCCCCAAATCTCGTCCAATCAATGAGGCCGACGCAGCATGTCCGACTTTATTTATTGCTTGAATTCTAGCACGATTCGGCCGACTCCCATCTTGGATAAAATTCGAATTGCTGGTGAAGTGGGCTTCGCGGCCATCGAACTGTGGCACGACGATATCGACCTACACCTTTCAAAAGGAGGTCAGTTATCAGACATCCGTAAGGCGGTCGACGATCAGGGACTGACGGTTCCGACGACGATTTATCTCAAGGGGTGGGCCGAGCCCGATACCACGCTCCGACAACAAGAACTTGATGAATGCAAACGCCGTCTCGAACAGGCGGCGGCCGTCAGTGCGATTCATGTCATCTCCGGGCCACCGCCGAGCTATTGCGACCGAGCCTTTGTGGCGAAGTGCTATTACGAGTTGATCGAACTTGGCTTGTCGTTCGGTGTGCGTCCTGCGTTTGAATATCTCGGCTTCGTTGATGACATCAACTCAATTGATTCGGCGATCGAGATCATCACGAATTCTCAGCATTCACAAGCGACGGTCGTGCTTGATCCATTTCACTGTTTCCGTGGCGGAGCGGGATTTGAGTCGATGGCCAAACTGAAATCTGAGCAAATTGCGATCTCGCATTTCAATGACACTCCGGCAACGCCGCCTCGTCTTGAGCAACACGATCACAGCCGTGTGATGCCGGGAGAAGGGCATTTGGATCTCCGTCGCTACCTCGAACTGCTACGAGGGACTGGCTACAGCCGGTGGCTGTCGCTCGAGTTGTTCCGCGAAGACTTATGGGCGAGCGATCCACGCGAAGTCGCGAAAATCGGGCTTGAGAAAATGCGAGCGGTTGCGGAAGGCTAGTCAGAGGATGTCGGCACGTAGGCAGTAAATGGGAATGCTGGGATTTGTGGGAAACATGATTTCCAATGCTCATCATTCCCATTTTTTGCATCTCGCCCATTGGTTCGTCAGTTGATTCGATGTTTTCATCCGCTTCTGGTCCTCGCGTCAACCGGCATTTGTTGCAGGTCGAACGCTGCTACGACTGCTACGACCGTTCTTTGCCATACCACTGTGAGATTTCACCCAAGTTCGCTGATCGGCATGTCCGATACACGAAGTACATTCCGTCGGGTCGTGCCGATGGTTCGTCCGACAATTGCTCGGACTTGGGTGAGTGACTCAAAGGCAGGAAGAGGACTATGCGAAGCCGCTTCGCAGTCTGTGTGTTGGGAGTTTGGGGCCTGTTGGTGGCAGCGTCGGCGACGACGCAGGCACAGCCACCGGGGACGGTTCCCTCTCCAAGGATTTACACACCCGGTGCCAACAACGATCCCAATAGTTGGCCAATCTTGGGAGTTCCGGCGTATAGCTATCCCGACGATGGGCACATCTACACAAACCAGCAATACGGTATTGGCCCAGATGGGATTACCACCGAACGGCTGCCAGCTGATAAAGGCTGGCACTATGAAGATAACCCTGGCGATCGGTTTGTTTCGATGGTCGCCAAGTCCACTTGGCTACGATTGGAGTATTTGAACTTCAACTTCCAAGATCCCGGTAACACACTGTTGGGATCGCCAGTAGGAGGGGTCGTTGATCCATCGAAGCCATTTCAAACCACTGTTGACGGTCAACCGGCGACGGCGAGAGTCCCAACGACCGAACAACTGCACTTTCGAAACATTCAGGGTTTGCGAGGTACTGTTGGGCTTCCAACCAACGTTGGTACCTTTGAGGCGAACTTTTTCTCCTTTCAGCGTGCTCATTCCGACTATTACCAAGAGATTCCGGATGGGCCAGTGCTGAACCCTAGCGCTCAAATTCAGTTGGCAACTAGTACGCTCACGAATGGAAAGGTAACGGACGTTGTGAACGGGAACGTCGTACCGACGAACATCTTCCTTTACGACAAATCATTTCAAGTCTTTCAGAATAGCTCTTTGTTTGGTGCCGAGGCTAATTGGATCTCAAAGTCGCAGTATGAAGACGGCTTTGTGACTCACGCCTTGGCGGGCTTTCGATACTTAGACATCCACGAGAGCCTGGGACAGCGGGGTGTATTTGATCAACAGGGCGCGTTGTCTCCAGATCCGACTGACCCAGCCACGAGCGATAGAACTCCATTGGTCAGTTCCATTGACTCAGATTCAAACAACCGTGTTTATGCACCTCAATTGGGAATGCGGTTTGAGTACGTTACGCCGTGGATTACGCTTGGTTTTGAGCCGAAAGTGGCTTTCGGTATCAACAAATACAACGCGAGTGTTTCGACATTTCGCCTTCGTAGTCAGGGAGACGCATTCGTCCAAACGCAAGAATCGGGGACTCGCTTCTCGCCGGTTGGTGACTTTTCAGTCTACAGCAAACTCCATTTACGAGAGAACTTCTCGATCAATGTGGGCTATCAGATCGTGGTTGCTGGGGGAATTTCTCGCCCGGCCAATAACATCTACTATAACGACAATGGAGCAGCCAATCCGGCAGCGATCGTCGTTGACCCCAGCTTTAATCGTATGGTTTGGCAAGGTCTGACCCTTGGCGGTGAGTTGAAGTTCCGATAGGCGAAAAATCAGAATTGATCGTTGGTGATTGGTCGCTGGACATTGATCATTGGGGTTAGAGAGCGTTCTGCCCGTCACGTCGAAAGTGCATCGTGAAAAAGATCAACCTGATTCTGCTGTCGCTCATGGCCGCGATTCCCGCCGGATACCTCGTGTATTTGATGGTGATGGCGCTCACGCTCAAACATATCTGGGACAAAAAGGCGTTGGGCGGATTGGTACTGGCAACAGCCGTCTTTGCTCTGCTTGTTGCAGTCTGGCCGCTGATTTACGCGATTGCGTTCTACGCCGATAAGCCGAAAGCCGAAGCCGACGAGCCTGCGGCTGATTTGGGGGCTTCAGATGCTGTTGAAGCGGCTGAAGATTCTGAGGATGAAGCGGAATCGTTTCCTGAAGAAGACCTCGACGCCTTTGAAGGACAAGAGGCTCCGAAGTCGGACGACGATGAGTTCAGCGACGACGATGACTTCGAGACTGCCGACACCGGTTCCGAGTTCGATCTCGATGAAGACGACGTCGCTCAAGCCGAGACCGCTGAGTTCGCGATCGCAGATGACTTCGACGAGATCGAAGATTTTGAAGAGGAAGAAGAGGCTCCCAAGAAGAAGCCCAAGAAAAAGAAGAAGTAACATGCCATCGCGGCAACGTATGAGCGTTGCCGTCACATTACTTCTTGATGGCTTCGACTGCGATTTGCTGCAAGTCACGTCGGATATCCGAGCCATCGGCGTTTTGCAGTCCGACTCGCTGAATCAGCAAGACAATAAAGAGGTCTTGCTTTGGATCGATCCAACCTTGTGTGCCGAACGCACCGCCATGCCCGTAGGTTCCTGGCGAGACCATCGCGGTGACACCTTGGGGCTCTCTGACGACAGCCCACCCGAAGCCGAAACTCATGCCCGGAACGAAGCCGCATACGAGATCCCCCGTTTGCACTTTCGTCATCGTCAGCACGCTTTCGGGAGAAATGATCTTCGCTGACTTTAGGCTGCCGCTGTTGAGCATCGCTTGATAGAGCTTCGCCAAATCGGCGCCGGTTGAATAAAGGCCGCCCGCGGGGATTGGATGCTTCGCTCCAGTCGCAGGGCCAACGATTGGTCGATCGGCGACAACCAATTCGCCATTCTTGGTTTCGTATACCCCAGCGATGCGGGCCGTCTGCGCTTCGGTCGGAATGACGCAGGTGTCATTCATGCCGAGTGGCTTAAAAACGCGAGCGGTCACGAATGCTTCGTATGACTGCCCCGACGTCACTTCGATGATCCGTCCGAGTGTGTCGATGCCTGCATTGCAGTAGGACCACTTGCTCCCAGGTTCGAAGTCGAGCGGTTGTTGTGAGCTGACCAGGACCGCTTCTGCCAATGTGTGTTGACGGCGCGAATAAAGATCAGCCATGCCGATTGGAAATCCTCCAGGCAGTCCCGATGTGTGAGTGAGTAAGTCGCGAATCGTGATCGGCCTCGACGGCTTCTTCAGTGTGAGTGTTTCACCGTCCCGAACGGCCACGATGCGTTGACCGCGAAATTCTGGAAGATGCTTTTCGACGAGGTCTTCAACAGAAAGTTTTCCCTCCTCTTGTAAGATCATGATGCCGATCGCCGTGATCGGTTTCGTCATGGATGCGATCCGAAACATCGCGTCGAGTGGCATTACTTGCTTGGATTCAAGCTTTTGAAAGCCGACCGCCTCGATCGACGCGACACCGCTTTTTGATCCGACGACCGTGACCGCTCCGGCAATCACTTTCTGATCGACGTAGGTCTGCATTTTGGTTTTGATCTGAGCCAACTTGGCGGGATCGAAGTCTGTGGCCATGAGCGGCATAGTCCGCGTGAAGGACGCACTGACTAGCAGTATCCAGCAACTGAGAACAATCCACGATTGCATCAAACGGCGCATGTGAGGAACTCCGTTAACTAAGCGAGTAGGTAGGTTGGCTTCAGGCCCGATAGAACGGCCCAGGAGAGCCGTTCTACAAAATAAACTACCGCACGCCGATCGCCGTCGCGGTCGCGTATTCGCGGCAGTGAGACATGGTGATGAGGATATCCGTGATGCCCAAGTCTGCGGCGACGTTCGCCGTTGACCCATGAAGGACAATTATTGGGCGTCCAGATTTTTCGGAGACGACCTCGATCTCTTGAAAATGAGTCCCTTGGACGAAGCCGGTGCCGAGCACTTTCATCACTGCTTCTTTGGCCGCCCAACGTCCAGCGAACGGTTCAGCGCTGTGTTTCCGCTGTTGGCAGTATTCAATCTCTGCTGCCGTGTAGATGCGTCGCAAGAACGTATCTCCGTGGCGTTCGATCATTTGACCTATCCGGTCGACTTCGACGATATCTGTTCCGAGTCCCACAATCACAAGTTCGCCTCCCAAAGTGAACGGCGCGAGCTTATCGTGCTGCTCGAAACCCCGCCAACATCCCGCCGCCATCATCCCACCGGAGAATCATCATGCCCGCTGATCCGATGCAGACTCACGTTGTGAAGTCGTTTGTGAATGAAACCTCGTTGGTCGCGTGCCGTTTTGATCCTTCCGGAAAATTCGTGTTTGTTGGGCAGCAAAACGCAAAGGTGGCTCGCTGGGATTTAGCGGCCGGAACAAAGACGGACTTTGAGGGTGGTCATGACTCCTGGGTACGAG
>CAIJTL010000507.1 GCA_903823545.1 uncultured Planctomycetaceae bacterium | reverse complement strand
GTCATTCACGATGAAACTCACCACCTTGCGGTGTTCGGCACTGACCACGGTGATGTCATCGCAGCAGACATTCGAACTGGCGAAGAACGGTGGCGCACGAAAGTCGGCGATCGCATCGTTCTCGCACTTGCACGAGATGGTGATGTTCTCGTAGTCGGCTCCCACAGAGAACCTCTTCATTTCTTGAAATGCTCCGACGGGAAGCCGGTCTCGAAGCCCAGGCATTCTGTTTATTCCCCGATGACTGTCGTGGAACATGCTGCCTTCTTTGCCTGCAACGCCAAAGAAACGACCGTTGCGAAAATTGACGTGGATACAAAGAAACTCTGTTGGAAATTTCGCGTTGAAAAGCGTGACGATTGGGTGAGTCGATGGAGTCAGTGGCTGATCCACAATGGAACTCTGTACTTTCTCAGCAGCGATGGCGACCTGTATTCGATTGATGCCGGGACTGGTCTTCTACTGTGGTGTCTGCCAAATGTCGGCGGACAGGCGTTGGGGTATGCGCCTTTCAGGATTCATGCCGGGCGACTTTTGATCTTTACCGGCAGCGCGGTCCAATCAATCAGTGTCTAGTGAAGCTCCAACGATTGACTTTGCTGATGACTGATTCGCCCTCGCAACTCCTCACCGTATTGGCCGAGGCCGGATTTTCGGTTTCATCGGTCGCGGCGATTCGCGATCAATACGACTCGTTGCCGAGCGATCTGGCGGAGTTGTTGCTCGAATGGATTCCTCGGCTGGAGGATCGGCGGCTGCAAGAGTCGGTGGCGTGGGCGTAGTTGGCGGCACGCTCGGGGACGTTGGACGGAGCGGCACTCGACGAGTTGTTCGATGCGACGACGGCGTGCGCGCCCACGCCGATGGCGTTGGGGTTAAACAGGCCATCCGTCGTCGGCTACACTAACGTGAGCACAAGGAGCAGACATGAAAGGCGTGCAATTCTTGCTCGATGAACGTGGCAACAAATCTGCCGTCCTGATTGACTTGAAGAAGAATCGAGAACTTTGGGAAGACCTCTACGACCGAGCGGTCGCTCGCAGCCGCGAGCGTGAACCGCGTGAGTCGTTGGATTCAGTGAAAACACGGCTGTCGGCGAAGCGGTGAACTCATAGTTGGTGACCGTATCGACTTCGAATCCGTGCGGCGACGAGGACTGGAACAATGGCTAAGCAGGGCGATCGATCGAACGAGATAACACCCGCCGCTGAGTTCGAGCCGGTCTATCAACGGATCAGTGCGATTCTGACTCAGGCGCGCGGCCGAGTGTGGCAAGCGGTCAACACGGCGATGGTCGCCGCTTATTGGGAAATCGGGCGGACGATTGTCGAAGAGGAGCAGCGCGGCGAGTCGCGAGCGGCCTACGGGACAAGTCTGCTCGCACAGCTTTCGCGGCGATTGATGGACGAATTTGGCAAAGGATTTGATCGCACGAACCTCCAGCAGATGCGGAATTTCTACTTGGCGTATCCAAATTGTGACGCACTGCGTCACGAATTGTCGTGGACTCATTACAGACTGCTGCTTCGCGTCGAAAACACCGACGCTCGTGGCTTTTACGCGGCCGAAGCGGTCAACGCCCGTTGGTCCACGCGCGAGTTGGATCGGCAGATCAACTCGCTGTTGTTCGAGCGGCTGGCACTGAGCCGCGACAAGGCCGGAGTGCTGGCGCTGGCTCAACAAGGGCACGAAATCCAGCAGGCCAGCGACCTCATCAAAGACCCGTACGTCCTGGAGTTCACCGGCCTGCCGCAGTCTGAACGGCTGCTGGAATCGGACCTCGAACAGGCGCTGATCGACAAGCTGCAACACTTTCTGTTGGAACTCGGCAAAGGCTTCGCGTTCATGGGGCGTCAGCAGCGCGTCACCCTCGATAGCCAGCACTTCTTCATCGACCTCGTGTTCTACAACCGGCTGACGCGGTGCTTCGTGCTGATCGATTTGAAAATCGGCCGCCTGACGGATGCGGACATCGGCCAAATGCAGATGTACGTCAATTATTATCAACGCGAGCTCACCTCAACCGACGAGAACCCGCCGCTGGGGATTGTCCTCTGCACGGATAAGAGTGAAGCGGTCGTGCGTTACACGTTGCCGGAAGGGAACACTCAGATTTTCGCGTCGCGCTAAAAGCTGCACTTGCCGACCGAGGAAGAACTCGTAGCCGAGCTGCAACGCGAACGCCGAGACTTAGAACTGCGAAATCACTTGGCCGAGCAGACGGACGGATCGGAAAACGGTTCGTGAGTATTTTAAGAGAGGCTCAAATTCTTACCGTTGTGGCTGAGGCCGACTTTTTAGCTTCATTGGCCCTGGCGATTCGCGATCAATTTGAAATCGTTTGTCAAGATCACTCCGCTCCTGGAACTGTTGATTGATCATGTCTGACAAATCCAAACCGACCGTCCGCAGGCCACTTTCTGCCGATGAGAAGAAACAACGACTCGGCGGGACGGCGCTGATGGTGGTCCTGATCGGGCTGGGTTGCGTGCCGCTGTACTTTGGTGTTTTGGGAGCACGTGAGGCGTGGGAATCCACCGGTTGGCCGACGGTTCCTGGGCGAGTCATCAAGTCGGACATGCGAGTCGAGACCAGCAAGACATCAAGCCGTCGATTTCGTGGACGCGGTCGTATCGGTGGAGGCATCTCGGAGACGTACCATGCGGACTTGGAGTACGAATTCGTGGTGGATGGGGTCACTCATCGCGGGACGCGAATCGCGGTTGTGAGCGAGGAGGCGGGCGACAAGGACTACACGGAAACACTGCTCAAGAAATATCCGGTCGCACGCGAGGTCACCGTATCGTATAAGCCAGGAAATCCAGACCAGTCGGTGCTGGAGGCGGGGCGATTGGGAATGGTGGTGTTCTTTCTGTTCCTGGCAGGACTGCTGATTCTCGTGCCGCTGATGATCCTCCCCG
>CAIJTL010000506.1 GCA_903823545.1 uncultured Planctomycetaceae bacterium | reverse complement strand
GATGCGACATTGGCGGACTGGAACGTTGGCTCAAGAAAACTTTTCGGCGGAACGAAGGGAAGCCACTTCGTGACATCGAAGCCTGAATTGCGAGAGGCAATCGGAGCGAACGGAGTTTATGCCGAAGCTCCCGACGGACGGCTCGTGTTCTTATTGCCGTTTGGCGACAAACAGACGCTCGTCGGGACAACTGACGAGCCGTTTGACGCTCGTCCCGATACAGCGATTGCGGAACCTCGTGAGGTTGAGTACCTGATTCAATTGGTCAACGCAGTTGTCCCATCAGCACAACTGACCGTTGACGAGGTGTTGCTGACGTGCAGCGGAGTGCGACCACTGCCGTTTGGTCGCGAAGATTCGCCGGCATCGGTCCCGCGAGGCCATTGGATCGACGAGAATACTCGCGGCCCAATCCCAATTTTGACGCTCATCGGCGGTAAGCTGACCACCTGCCGCAAACTGGCGGAGGAAGTCGCTGATCGTGTGCTGCAACGGATCGGTCGTCCGCGTCTGATCGACTCACGCGGCGAGTTACTCCCCGGTGCTTACGATTTTCCAACAGGCGGTACCGCGCTGCAGGCGCTACATCAGCAATTGAGTCAGCGATTCGGTCTGACGATTGCCCAAGTAGAGACCGTTTGGCCGCTGATCGGAAACCGGTTTGACGAGGTCTTCCTGACTACCTCCGCGTGCTCTGCGCCTCTGAGTGAGAATACTTGGAATCATGTCACGCAGAGGCGCGGTAAGCGCAGAGATGACAATCCTTCAGACGTTGAGCCGAGCGTCGTTGACACAGAACTCCCGCGCCGATTTGTGACGTGGGTCATCTGCCACGAGTGGGTTCGTTCGCTGAGCGATCTCGTAGAACGGAGACTCCTGTTCCATTTCTCGCCGCGTCTGACAAAAGGAATCCTGCAAGAACTCGCAGCAATGCTTGCAGACGCAAACGTCATTTCGCCGGAGCAGATCACCACAGAGGTTGCTGATTGCGTCGAGCGACTGCGACGAGTTTACGGACGCAATGTTGATTAGAACTATCGCAAACAATTTGGTTGCTGTTGCCGATAGCTCAAGTCGAGCACATCCATCGGGTGAGCGACCCAGATGTCATGGCCATATTGTCGGAGTTGCATTTGTAATTGCAGTGAGCAGCCGGCGTTCGCGGTGATGACCGCTTGTGCCTTTGTCTTGAGGATATTTTCCAGCTTGCGGCGACCGAGTTGAGCGGCCATTTCGGGCTGCGTCAGGTTGTAGCTCCCGGCGGCTCCGCAGCAGATTTCGCTTTCGTTCAACGGGATCAATTCCAGACCTGGAACGAGCGACAGCAGATCGCGCGGTTGTTCGCGGATCTTCTGAGCGTGGCACAAGTGGCAGGCATCGTGATAGGTCGCTCGCAGCTTGATCTCGCCCGTTGGGGCGATCGGGCCAAGCGACATCAAGAATTCAGACACGTCTTTCACTTTGCTGGCGAACTTGCTGAGCCGCTGCTGAGTTCCCGGGTCTTGCGGCGCTAGCTCGTGTGCCATATGGCCGTAATCCTTCAACATCGAACCGCAGCCTGCGACGTTGATGATGATCGCGTCGAAATCGTCTGGATTGAATGCCACCGCATTTTGCTGAGCGAGCTGCAATGCTGGTTCACCCGCTCCACTGTGATAGTGGATCGCACCGCAACAGGCTTGATTACGTGGGACGACGACCTCGCAACCGTTTTGTTGCAGCACACGCGCGGTTGCCCAATTCGTATGGCCGAACATTGCGTCCGCAACACATCCAGTAAAGAGAGCGACGCGAGCTCGACGTTTTCCAACAGGCGACAGCAACTCGGGTAGCTGCGGCGTTGCGGAACCAAGCTTCGGCAACAACTCCTGCATCCGCTGGAGTTTCTTCGGAAGTAGCTTCGTCAAGCCGAGCGAATCGGCCATGCGATCCAAACCAAGGCGTTGAGCAAACCGTGCTGGCGCGAGCGCCCATCGCAAGCGACTCGCATAAGGAAACAAACCGTAGAGCACAAATCGATGAAACCAACCGTTCGCCTCGCCTATGCCTGCTGCCGCATCTCGCTTTTGCATTTCAACACGGAACGGTTCAATAAGTCGTCCGTATTGCACGCCGGAAGGACAAGCCGTTTCGCAGGCTCGGCAATCGAGGCACAAATCGAGATGAGACTTCACCGTCTCGGTTAGCGGTAACTGACCGTCGACCACATTCCGCATCAAGTAAATCCGACCGCGTGGGCTATCGTTCTCGTTACCTGTTTCCAAATACGTCGGGCAGAACGACGTACACAAACCGCAATGCACGCAGTTCATGAAATAGCCGTAATCAATCCCGACCCCGACAGGAGCATCGGATTTATTGGATGGCGTGGAGACGGCTAGATCGTGCATAGGGTGGGGTATCGCGCAAGCGGGTTAAATGACACCAGTCAGCGGAATGGAGAGTCCCGGAAGTAATTGCGAAGTGTATGCATCCTTTGGTCCGAGCCACGATTCAACATAGCGGCCATTGCTCAGAGTGAGCACAGTCAGACGATGGTCGAAGCGATCGACGATCACGTACTCGCGAACTCCGAGCCGTTCATATTCGTCACGTTTCTCTTCGTAATCGCGTTTCATGCTGGCCCAGCCTGCACTGACAACTTCAAAAACCAAATCAGGAACTCGGAAGGGGAATTCGGGAACCTCTTGCTGGGATTTCAAATAGACCGCAATGTCCGGAATACGATCGGTTTCGTCATCAACAACGGTGTGGCTTTCTTGGAACACGAACTCAACAGCGTCCTCGTGAGCCAGCATGTAGGCACCCAAGTGATTTCGAAACGACATTGCAGCAACGTGG
>CAIJTL010000505.1 GCA_903823545.1 uncultured Planctomycetaceae bacterium | reverse complement strand
TCCCATTAATCGCCGAGTTCACGGGGACAACCTGGGCTTTTTCCGACTCATTGTTCGGCTCGACTTCGACGACATCAGTCAGCCCATGCGAGACCGCAAACAACC
The DNA here is from genome assembly GCA_903823545.1 of uncultured Planctomycetaceae bacterium. Lineage (GTDB taxonomy): Bacteria > Planctomycetota > Planctomycetia > Planctomycetales > Planctomycetaceae > SXKJ01. The sequence continues at coordinate 3,395 of CAIJTL010000505.1, read as the reverse complement.
GCGGATTGCTCACACCAAACCGCCCGACCAACCGCACGTCATACGTCCCCGCTGGCACATCCGCCGCTACGTTGACTTTGAAGAACCGCTCCTTGACGAACTCTGCCTTCAAGCCAGGATGATCGAAGAGCAACGACTTTACCTCTTCGATGTCGCCACCAAGGATTTCAACATCCATGGTCGAACCCGCCGCCGCACCAATCGGACTGAGACGGTCAAAGCGGATGAGCGGCAATTCGGCGCGCGCGGTGGCTATCGAAACGACGCCGGTCAAGTAAGCCAGCATTGCGGCAATGAAATGAATAGAAGGTCTCAGCATGGATCACTTTGTCCTCAGAGTCCTAATCGTTTTCGCCACATTTAAGCGATGACATCCAATAAATCACTCGGTGACATGACGGGAATTGGGCTAGCCGTGAAATCGCTGGGGTTGCGAGTGATGATCGCTTCGACGTCGCTGCGAACCGCACAGGCTATTTGCACATTGTCTTCAAAATCTTTGCCCGACATCATCAGTGCGACATTCATGGTATCAACGTCGATCGGAATGACGCCCAATGTTTCCACGGTGAGGCGCACTGCATTCAGCGCGAACTCTTGAGGTCCGACTTTGCGAGCCAGTATAGAAAACTGTCGTCAGCGACGCGGCAGAGACGAACGAAGTTAGACGGCCCTCATGTGTCGCATTCCAAATCGCATAAGCCTCAACGCACCACGGCTGACGTTTCAACAAGAAATCCATGAGGACGTTCAAGTCGAGAAGTACTCTCATTGCCCGTACTTCCCCATGCGATGCTCGTCGATCCAACGCTCAATCGTCGCGTCATCTGGAGCCGGACCTTGGAAATTCAAGATGCGATGGACCTCTTCGGCAGAGCGGCCACGCTTGGTTCGAGGCCCGGTCTTATTGGCGTGAACAGGCTCGATTTGAATTTCTTGCCCTTCCGGCCATTCACTCGGCACCGCATCCAACAGCCGCACCGTTCCGTGCTCAACAACGCCACGAATCATGACTGACTCCTTCTCTGATCGTCATACCAATTCGGAAATCGGCTCCCCTTCATTGAGGATTGGCAGCGGGCGTTTGGCTTGGTCGAAGAAGACGTGGTGGTGGTCGATATTAAGCACCTTGTACATCGTCGAAAGGACGCAGCCGGGGGTGTAGGGTTTCGTCGTCGGGTATTCGGCGCGCGCGTCGGTCGTGCCGATGGCTTGAGCCATTTGCAAACCGCCGCCGGCGAAGAGGACGCTCATTGCACCAGGCCAGTGGTCACGACCGGAGCCGCCGTTGATTCGCGGTGTGCGACCGAATTCTCCGAAGCACATCACGAGCACATCATCGAACAGTCCGCGTTGATGCAGGTCGGTGACAAGTGCGGCGACCGCTCGGTCGAACTTCGGCAGCAAGTTATTCTTGAGCTGCGCAAAGTTGTCGCCGTGAGTATCCCAGCCTCCGCCTGCTTGAATCGTGACGTAGGTCACGCCCGCTTCGACCAGTCGACGGGCCAGCAAGCAACTTTGTCCGAGATCGTTGCGGCCGTATTGATCGCGGAGCTTCGGATCTTCCTTTTGGATGTTGAACGCTCGGACGGCGCGGTCATTCGTGATCATCTCCATGGCATCGCGATAGAACGTGTCGAGTCCGGCGATATCACCTTGCGTGTCGATGTCTCGGCGGATCGTGTCGAGCTTTGTCATCAACCCTTGCCGACGTTCGAGCCGTGACAAGTTGACTCGACCTGGGAGTTTGAGATTGCGGACGTTGAAGCCGTCGCTATTCGGATCGCTGTCTGGAGAGAACGGATTGAACGACGCTCCAAGGTATGCTGCTTTGCCGAGACCCAATGAGTTTGGCAAGTTGACGTACGCGGGAAGGCTTTCAGCATTCGCGCCGATCATCTTGGCGGCGACGGAACCGCACGCCGGATAAATGTTGTTGTTGACCTCGATCGTTGGCTGGTAGCCGGTCAGCATCCACTGCGAACCCATGCCGTGCCCGGCATTCGTATGTGTGGCCGAACGGACGATCGCGAGCTTATCCATGATCTGCGCCTGCAATGGCAGATGCTCGCCAATTTCGATTCCGGGAACATTGGTCGCGATGGGCTTGAACTCGCCGCGGAACTCAGACGGTGCGCCGGGCTTCAAGTCGTACATATCAATGTGGCTCGGACCACCCGCCTGCCAAATCTGAATGACCGCTTTGCGACGGGTTGGCTTCTTCTCGGTCGTCGATTCCGCTCGGAGCAAATTCGCGAGGGACAAACCTCCCGCAGCAAGTCCTCCCACACGAATGAAGTTGCGGCGAGAAAGCCCATCACAAGAGCGAGTGGCGGAGCCAATCAGATCGAGCATGATTGAAGACCTTTCGAGGCGGGCGATTGTGGCGAGGCTAACCGATAGTTGCATCAGCACCTGCGGGGACCAAGGCGGCTCGTAAGAATACTTCGGCAAACGAGACAGGAAAACGGATTCTGATCTGTTTTTCCTGCCCAATCGGAACTTTATGCCGAATGCAGGAACCATGTTTTCCATTGAAAACAAACAAAACCGCCCGACAACTCGAAAGTCATCGGGCGGTTCTCGCCGGGCAGCATATTCAAAACACAGTTCGTATTAATCGCTCAAACAGCACCGTCACCCGATTCGCCAGTACGAATACGGATCACATTTTCGAGATTGGAGACGAAGATTTTTCCGTCACCAATCTTGCCTGTGCGAGCACCAGCGACAATGGCGTCTACCGCAGCCTGCACGTGCGAGTCACCGACGACGACTTCAACTTTCACTTTCGGCAGAAAGTCGACGGTGTACTCCGCGCCACGATATTGCTCCTTGTGACCTTTCTGTCGGCCGAAGCCTTTGCATTCGGTCACGGTCATTCCAAAGACATCGATTTGAGTCAAAGCTTGTTTCACATCTTCTAATTTGAAATGCCGGATAATGGCTTCAATCTTTTTCATGAATGAGTTCCTGTTGGTTGAGAGCGGACTGAGCGAGACATCCGAAGCCGGGACGACTTCGGATGTCTGCCAACAAGTGAAAGGTTTGAGTTAGCGACTGATGAAATCTGGGTAAGCGTGAGCACCCATTTCCGGCACGTCCAAACCCTGCAATTCGACTTCACGACTGACACGCAGCGGGGTGATCTTGTCGCTGATCTTGAACCAAACATAGGCCATCACAAAACCGAAGACCCATACCACAGCGACACCGATCAATTGAGCCCACAGTTGTGACGCGTCGCCAAACAGAAGCCCACGAACTCCGTCAGTCAACACTCCATCCTCAGCACCGTTGGCGTCGTAAGCTGCTCGAACAACACCGTTCCAACCATTGCCGTATTTGCCGTTCGCAAACAGGCCGAGTGCGATGACGCCCCAGGTCCCATTCAC